>URQO01000041.1 GCA_900550135.1 uncultured Eubacterium sp. | reverse complement strand
GGTTGTAGATCAGGATTTTATCTTCTCAGCCATTGGTGAAGAATTTGGTGCAATTTTTGCAGTATTGCTTATATTATTATGCCTTACATGTTTTATAGCTTTTTTAAATACGGCAATGCAGCAAATAAGTTTATTTAATAAGTTAGTATGTGTTGGTTTAGGCATTCAGTATGCGGTACAGATTATTGTAACAGTAGGTGGAGCAATTAACATGATTCCATCAACAGGTGTTACATTTCCATTGTTAAGTTATGGTGGAAGTTCCATACTTAGTACCCTTATTGTCTTTGCCATAATACAGGGTCTGGCAATTGTAGGAACAATTCAAAAACCGGTTAGACATAGAACACCGGAAAAAGGAGTAGGACATGTCAAGGAGAGAAGAACGCAGGAAATTCCAAGAATCCAAAACACGCAGGAAATCAAAATCCGCTAATATAGAACGTAAAAAAATGAATAAACAGGCAAAACTTACTACAATATTAATTTCACTTATATTTGTTTTTATGATTGGATATTATGTATTTTTTGTAGTTGAGGAAAGCCAAAAGGTAGTTAATAACAGTTATAATAAACGTATAGATGCAAGTGCATCGTCAGTTATACGTGGAACTATTTACAGTAGAAGCAAAAAGAAACTTGCTTATACTGATACAAAGGGAACTGAAACAGACATCTCTGATGATACAAGAGAATATCCATATGGAAGAATATTTTCACATGCAATAGGTATTACAACTCATGGAAAATATGGTTTGGAGAAAATGTGTAATTATGATTTACTTTCTTCTCAAACAAATGCAGTACAAAAAATTGTAGATGATTTTTCACAAACAGCAGAGTATGGTTGTGACGTTTATACAACTTTAAGTGTAAGTACACAAAAGAGTGCATACAATAGTCTTGCAGGATATAAGGGAGCTATTTTTGTTATGAATCCGGACACAGGAGCAATTCTTGCAATGACATCAAGACCTTCCTATGATCCATACACTATAGACAATCTGTGGGATGAGATAACAAGCGACCCTTCAGATTCAAGACTTGTAAACAGAGCAACACAGGGAAGATATATTCCGGGTTCTATATTTAAGATTGTTACAACACTTGAATACATGAAGGAAAACAAAAATTACAATGATTTTCATTTTAATTGTACAGGAAGAGCTGATTTTAAAGGATTTCATATAAACTGCTTTGACCAGACAGCTCATTATAGTGAAGATTTAACACATGCATTTGCTTATTCATGTAATAGTGCATTTTCGACTATTGGTGATGGTCTTAATATGAAGAAGTTTAAAAAGACAGCAAAACAACTTTTGTTTAACAGTCCGTTACCTTTGGATATGGATTATAATGAAAGTGTATTTGCACTTAACAGTAAATCATCACAGTTTGAAATTACACAGACAAGTATAGGTCAGGGCGAGACAACTGTTTCACCAGCTCATATGGCAATGATTGCATCGGCCATAGCAAATAATGGAATTTTGATGAAACCATATATTATTAAATGTGTCGAAAACAGTCAGGGCAAAATACTAAAAAGTAATGAAGAAACAGAATATAAAGAATTAATGACAAAAAGACAGGCGAAACAGTTACAGCAGTATATGGCAGCTGTATGTGATTATGGTACAGGCAGAGTGTTGGCGAATTCAGACTACGATGCTTATGGAAAAACCGGTACAGCAGAAGTTGATAAAAATGATAATGTTAACTCCTGGTTTGTAGGTTATGCAAAAAAAGGAAAGAAAAAAATTGCAATTGCAGTTGTACTTGAAAATATGCCTGAAGGAAGCAATTCAGCTGTAAATTGTGCAAAAGAAGTATTTGATAGTTATTTGGATTAGTTATAAAAGGAAACATTATACTTAGTAAAAATAAAGTTTACTTTACTTGCAACAGTTTTGTTATTACTGTATACTAAAAAAAACACACTTTAAGCAAATAGGAGGATTCGCTATGGAAAAAGCGGTCAGTTGTGGTGGTGTGGTTATATTTAGAGGCAAAATATTACTTCTATATAAGAATTTTAGAAACAGATATGAAGGATGGGTTCTTCCAAAAGGAACTGTAGAGCCGGGAGAATCTTTTGAACAGACGGCATTGCGTGAAGTTAAAGAAGAAACAGGTGTAGAGGCACACATTAATGAGTATGTGGGAAAAAGCGAATATTCCTTTAATATTCCTGGGAATGTTGTTAAAAAAGAAGTACATTGGTATTTGATGTATTCAGACAGCTTTTATAGTAGACCACAACACGAAGAATATTTTTTTGCTTCAGGATATTATAAGTATATTGAGGCATATCATTTATTAAAGTTTCCAAATGAAAAGATGATATTGGAAAAAGCTTATAAAAAGTATATGCAATTAAATAAAATGTCCGGAAAAAGAAAAAATAATCATTTTCAAAAATAAGACAGGTTTATCCTGTCTTTTTTGAAAAATCGGAGAGAAATATGAATAAAGTAAATTATCAAAAAGAATTGGAAAAAACATTAGAAACAATACATGACGATAATCCTCCAAGATTGTTGTTACATGCATGTTGTGCTCCATGTAGTAGTTATGTATTAGAATATTTATCTGAATATTTTATAATTGACATATTATTTTATAACCCGAATATTTCAACAGCAGAAGAATACATGCATAGAGCAGATGAATTGAAAAGATTAGTTAGAAGTATGAACTTTAAAAATCAAGTTACACCAATTATTGACAATTATGAACCGGACACTTTTTATAAATGTGTAAAGGGATTAGAGGATTGTAAAGAGGGTGGTAACAGATGTTTTAGATGTTATAGAATGCGTTTGGAACAGGCAGTCAAGTTTGCACAAAAAGGAAATTATGATTTTTTTACAACTACATTATCAATTAGTCCTCTAAAAAATGCACAAAAACTTAATGAAATAGGACTTGAACTTGAAAAAGAATATAATGTAAAATATCTATTGTCTGATTTCAAGAAAAAAAACGGATATAAACGTTCTATTGAATTATCAAAAAAATATGACTTATATAGACAAAATTTTTGTGGATGTATATTTTCAAAAAGAGAACAATAATAGTATCAATATTTACAAGTAACAGGAAAATATGATATATTTTAGAATTAGAAGGACCATAAAGGGAAAGGAATGAATTGAAATATGAAATGTCCAAATTGTGGCAGTATCTGTGATGACAATTTAATTTTTTGTTCAAAATGCGGAACAAAAATTAATACTTTTGACAGTGACATTGCAGCAACTCCTATAGATAAAACACGAGATGATATTTTAGATGTTATAAACATAGAAAAAGGAAAAGAAGATACAGGTAATTTATACGGAAAAAATTCAAAAAACAAAAATATTTCTTTAATTAAGGATGAAGACAATATTGACCTTATAGAAGATGATTTTGAGGATTCATTTATAAATAACTCTAACAAGGGACATAATTATAAAAGTACTTCTCAAAGTTATTTAAAAAATAATTTAAAAAAGAAAAAATTAGGAAAAAAGAAAGTTGCATTAATTGCACTTTTAACGGTTGTGATGATTGTGGCTTCAGTTTTGGTTACTTTAATTGTAAAGACCGCAATTTTAACAAATAAGTATAATAAGTTCTTTGAACAGGGAGAAGCATATTATAAAGAACAAAAGTATGAACCTGCAAAGGCACAATATATTTTAGCTTCAAAGAATGCATTTACAAAAAGCCAGAAAATTGAATCATATGAAAAAGTATATGAACTTGATGAAATTTTAGGCAATTATTTGGACGAACAGATAAATTATCTGGAACTTTTAATTGACGTTGATGATGAAAATATTGAATATTACAAGGATTTGATTGTCTTGTATCAGAATAATGATATGGATGCAAAAATTGATTCTTTAATTGCTGATGCCCCAAGTTCAATTAGAGATGAATTAAAAGAGTTTGGTGGTACAATTCCAATTGCAGACATAAAAGAAGGTACATATGACAAACCTATAGAAGTGAAGTTGTCTGTCAGTGAAGATGTAAAAATATATTATACTTTGGACGGTAGTGATCCTACAGACAGTTCAACGAAGAAAAGATATAAAGATCCAATAAATTTATCTACTGAAGGAACTTATACGTTAAGAGCTTATTCTGTTGATTCTAATGACAGAGCAAGTAAAGATTGCAGTTACAAATATGTTTTGCAATTTAAGACAATCACACCACCAACAATTAACTTAAAAAGTGGTGAATATGACACAGAACAGACTGTTAAAGTTACTGCTCCAAGTGGATGTAAGATTTACTATACAACTGATGGTACAACACCAACTAAAAAATCTAAGCTTTATAAAAATAGTATAAAAATGCCAAAGGGTAATAATGTATATTATTTTGTTGCTATAGATAATGAAGGAATAAGTAGTAAGGTTGTTACAAGAGCATACAATTATTATCCAAATAAAATCAGTTATGATCAGGCTGTAAATAGCCTCACAGATTATCTGTGTGAAAGAGGAGATATGGAAAATTCTCTAGGAGAATTTGAAAATGGCGATGCCGGTTATCTTACTTATAAAGAAACTACAGAAATTTCTGATGAACAGTTTTATATAATTCAATTTGAAATTGAAGATAAAGATGGCAAAAATGTTTCATCAACATCATATGCAGTATCATGTGAAACAGGAAAAATATCTAAAACCGGTAAAAGCGGAGACTCATATAGTTTAGATTAACAAATTAGCAAATAATTAAGAAAGTAATATTGACATTTTATTCTACAAATGATATTATTTTCTTTGCTTGCGGATGTGGCGGAATGGCAGACGCAGCAGACTCAAAATCTGCCGCCCTCAAAGCGTGCGGGTTCAAGTCCCGCCATCCGCATTGATTATTAGGCTTCACGGTATTTCCGGGAAGCCTTTTTCTTTTAAAAGGAGAAGAACTATGGAAGAAAAATGTATGTGCGAAAAAACAAAAAGAAGAGATGATAAAGAGTATAAAGATTTAATTAATCGACTTAACAGAATTGAAGGCCAGGTAAGAGGAATAAAGAAAATGATTGAAAATGATGCTTATTGTCCTGATATTTTGGTTCAGGTTTCTGCAATTAATTCGGCGCTTAACAGTTTCAATAAAGTATTGTTAAAAAATCATATTAATACCTGTGTTTTGGACAACATTAAAAAAGGTAATTTAGAGGTTGTTGATGAATTGACAAATACATTACAAAAAATTATGAAATAAATTATAGCTGCTTTGATTTTTAAAGGATAGTGAGAAATTATGGATTGTGAAACTTTTCAGAAAGAAATTGTAAATTTTATTTTTGATAAAATAGAATATTCAGAAGATTTGGAAATGTTTTTAAAACATGCAAAAGAATGTAAAGAATGTATGGAAGAATTGGAATTATATTATTCCATTCACAGAGGCTTGGAGGATATTAGTGCTCCAACAGATGATGAATTTGAAAATACTAATAAAGAACTTGAATTTATCTTTAATTATTACAATGATTATTTTAAAAAGCAAAGAAGGATGAAAATTTTTGCAAAAATATCTATTGGTGTTTTTATATTAGTTCTTATTGGTTTAATTGTATATGTTGCAATTACAATGATTTAAATTATGGAATTGGAGATTATAATGGAAAAATTATTATTAATAGACGGACATAGTATTTTAAATAGAGCTTTTTATGGTGTGCCACTTTTTACAAATACAGCAGGTGTTCATACAAATGCTATATTTGGATTTTTAAATATGATGTTTAAGTTCATAGATGATGAACAACCTACACATATGGTTGTAGCATTTGATGTTCATCAACCGACATTTAGACATGAAATGTTTAAAGAGTATAAAGGTACAAGAAAACCTATGCTTCCTGAGTTAAGAGAACAGGTTCCAATCATAAAGGATTTACTTAAAAAGATGAATATTGATGTTGTTGAACTACCGGGTTATGAAGCTGATGATGTGATTGGCACATTATCAAAAATGGGTGAAGCAAACAACATGGACGTGTGTGTGTATTCAGGAGACAGAGATTTATTACAGCTTGCCACTGAAAAGGTGACTATCTGTATTCCAAAAACAAAAAAAGGTCAGACTACAATTGAAAGATATAACACATTACAGGTAAAGGAACTTTATAAAGTTTCACCAATAGAGTTTATAGATGTTAAGGCTTTGATGGGAGATTCATCTGACAATATTCCGGGAGTTCCCGGCATTGGGGAAAAAGGCGCAACTACAATTATTGAACAGTTTGGATCCATTGAAAATGCCTATGAACATTTAGATGAAATAAAAAATACAAGGAATAAAAATTCTTTAAAAGAACATTATGACACGGCACAGATGAGCAAAGTATTGGCAACAATAAATGTAAATTCACCTGTTGGTATTGATGTTAACAAATGTGTTTTAAAAGATATTTATACAGAGGAAGCTTTAGAAGTTGTAAAAGAATTGGAACTTAAAAGTATGATAGCTAGATTTTCATCTGTTTCAACATCTTCTGATATAGAAGAAAAGTTTCAGTTAGTAGACGATTATATAAAGGCACAGGAAATATTTGATAACTGCAAGGATAAGCAGGTTGGCATGTTCATATTTAATGATACTGAATTTTACGGTGTTGGTTTGTGTCTTAGTGAAGATAAAATATATTTTATTTCAAAAGAAGGATTTATAACTGATGAGTTTCTAAAGGAAAACATTAATAATCTTTGCAAAAATGCAGAAGTATATACTGAAAATATTAAAGAAAATAACAATATAATTGGTGCTGACAATGATGGTGAATATTTAAAACTGCAGGATTTAAGTCTTATGGCTTATTTAATTAATCCTAATAAAAACACATATAATTATGATGATTTGGCAAGAGATTATTTAGGTGTAAGTGTTCCCACATACGAAGAAATTTTACCTAAAACAAAAAAAACAGAAACAGCATCTATTGATATAATACAAAACAGATTAAGATATGCATGTTACAATGCTTATGTTTTTTACAAATCCTACGAAGATATTTATGAAAAATTAAGCGATCTTGGAATGGTTCAGGTTTATGAAAATATTGAAAAACCATTGTTGTATGCTTTATATGATATGGAGCAGTGTGGTATAAGAGTTGATGGTCAAGCTTTAAAAGAATATGGCAATAGACTGGCTGTTAAAATAGAAGAACTTGAAAGGAATATTTATATTGCTGCAGGTAAGGAATTTAATATTAATTCACCAAAACAATTAGGAGAAATATTGTTTGGAGAAATGAATATTCCCGGTGGTAAAAAAACAAAAACGGGATATTCTACTTCTGCGTCAGTATTAGAAAAACTTGAACCTGATTATCCAATTGTAAAAGATATATTGGAGTACAGACAGTTGACAAAGTTAAAATCAACTTATGCAGACGGTTTAAGTGCATTTATAAAAGAAGATGGAAGAATATATGGCAAGTTTAACCAGACCATTACTGCAACAGGAAGAATTAGCAGTACAGAGCCAAATCTTCAAAATATTCCTGTAAGAACAGATATAGGAAGAGAATTAAGAAAGGTATTTATTCCAAGGGAAGGATATGTGTTTGTTGATGCAGATTATTCTCAGATTGAACTAAGAATACTTGCACATATGTCAGAAGACGAAAATTTGATTAATGCCTATAAACATTCAAAGGACATCCATACGGCAACAGCCTCACTGGTTTTTGGTGTTCCAATTGATCAGGTTACAAAAACACAGAGAAGTAATGCTAAAGCAGTAAACTTTGGTATTGTTTATGGAATAAGTTCTTTTGGGCTAAGTCAGGATTTGTCCATTAGCAAAAAAGAGGCTCAGGAATATATAAATAATTATTTTGAAAGTTATCCGGGAATCAAGTATTTTTTGGACAATGCTGTAGATAGTGCAAAAGAAAAAGGGTATTCAACAACCTTGTTTGGAAGAAAACGTCCAATTCCTGAATTAAAAGAGTCTAATTTTATGAGAAGACAATTTGGGGAACGTGTTGCAATGAATTCTCCAATTCAGGGAACTGCAGCTGATATTATGAAAATTGCCATGATAAATGTAGCAAAATCATTAAAAGAGAATAATTTAAGTTCTAAAATTGTTTTACAGGTTCATGATGAACTTTTAATTGAAGCAAAGAAAGAAGAAGTGGAAACTGTAAAAAATATTCTTATAAGAGAAATGGAAAAAGCCGCAACATTAAAAGTGCCATTGGTTGCTGAAGTTGAAGTTGGTGACAATTGGGATCAGGCACATTAGGAGTAGATTATGATTATAGGTGTAATGGGAGGAGTTGGTTCAGGAAAATCAACGGTCCTTTCCTATTTGGAAAAAAAGTACAATGCATTAATTATTCAATCAGATAAGGTGGCAAAAGAGATTATGCTATCTGATAATCTTGTATTTAAAAAAATTAAAAAGAATTTTCCTAAAGTAATAAAAGACAATAAAATAGACAGTAATTTACTTGCAGTGGAAGTTTTTGGAAATAAAGATAAACTTGAGATTTTAAACTCAATTACTCATCCTGCAACAATTAATGAAATAAGAAAGAGAATGAAACAGTCAGACAAATCTATTATTGTGATAGAATCTGCTATTTTACTTGGAACAGGACTTGAAAATGACTGCAATCAGTTGTGGTATGTGTATTGCAATAATGATATAAGAATTGAAAGGCTCATGAATTCAAGAGGATATTCAAAAGAAAAATGTTTAAGTATTATAAATAATCAGCCATCAGAAGAAAGTTATAAATTGGCTTCAGATGTTGTGATTGATAATTCATTTTCCCAGGAAAATACAAAAGAGCAGATTAATAAAATACTTAGTGCAAATTAGTTTTTAGAAGATGTTGACTTTAAATTTTAAAAGAGTTATGATGTGTAGCGTGCTACATATCGTAGCTTTTTCTTTTGTTAAAAATAAATTAGTATTATTATCAAACACATTTGGAAATTAATATGGAGAATAATAATGGAAGATTTAGGTCGAAAAATTAAAAAATTAGACAAATTATTTAAATTACGTATAGACCGTAATTTAGAAAAACTAGATATTACCGCTATGCAGATGCATACCCTTATCTATCTTTATCATAATTGTGATAAAAAAATAACACAGAAAGATTTGTGCATTGAGTTTGGAGTAAAACATTCTACAATGTCAGGTATTCTTTCAAGAATGCAGGATAAGAATCTTATATATACAAAACAGGATGAAAATAACAAAAAATGCAAAGATATATATGTTACGGAGTATGCCTTGAAAATAAAAGAACAACTGGATTTAAACAGAGACAACACCGAAAGGATTCTGGTAGAAAATTTAACAGCAAATGATGTAAAAAATTTACATAAGTATTTAGACAAACTTTATAATAATCTGTTAAATGACGCAAATTTAACAGAGCAGGAACTTAAAAGTATCAAAATGAAAAAATGGAAGGAGAACGGAAAATGTTAAAAACACTTGGAAAGTACACAAAGGGAATAAGACTAGTCTCAACATTAACGCCTATTGCTATGTTGGCAGAAGTAATTGTTGAAAATTTTATTCCTTTACTTATGGCTACTATTATTGACTCAATTAGTAGTAAAGATTTAACTGCTGTATATAGAACATCCGGTATTATGGTGATTTTGGCAATTGCTGGATTAATCAGTGGATATTTAGGAGGCGTTTTTGGAGCCCAAGCTTCTACCGGTTTTGCTAGGAACTTAAGAAAAGGAATGTTTGAAAATATTCAGACATTTAGTTTTTCTAACATAGACAAGTTCAGCACAGCAGGACTTGTAACACGACTTACAACTGATGTTACAAATATTCAAAATGCTTATCAGATGATACTGAGAATGGCAGTAAGAGCACCATTTAGTTTGATAGTTGCAATGATTATGACATTTACAGTATCGCCAAGACTTGCAAGTATATATTTAGTTGCGGTTATTATTTTAGGTGGTATTTGTGCACTTATTGTAGGTTTTGCATTTAAATATTTTAACCAGGTATTTAAAAAATATGATGGCTTAAATGAAAGTGTACAGGAAAATGTTACTGCAATCAGAGTTGTAAAAGCCTATGTACGTGAGAGCCATGAAAACAAGAAGTTTGCCAAAGCAAGTGATGCTATTTATAAAATGTTTGTAAAAGCAGAAGGTATTGTAGCGCTTAATGCACCTGTTATGATGACTACAGTATATGTTTGTATTTTACTTATTAGTTGGTTTGGTGCAAATATGATTGTAGCAAGTGGAAATAATGCGGCACTTGGTCTTACAACAGGTAACCTTACATCACTTCTTGCTTACTGTATGAATATTTTAATGAGCTTAATGATGCTTTCAATGGTATTTGTTATGATTACAATGTCAATGGCAAGTGCAAGACGTATAGCAGAAGTATTAAATGAAAAAGCAAGTATTACAAATCCGGAGAATCCTGATTTTGATGTACCTGACGGAAGTATTGAATTTAAAAATGTTAATTTCAGATATAACAAAACAAGCGAGAAACCAATACTTGAAGATATTAATGTAAAAATAAATTCAGGTGAAACGATAGGTATTATTGGTGGTACAGGTAGTGCAAAATCAAGTTTTGTAAACCTTATCAGTAGATTATACGACATAGAAGAACCTGAAAGTTTTGATGAAAATAATGAAGAAGAAAGTTATTTAAAAATTGGTGGAAAAGACATAAAATCTTATGATCTTGAAACAATCAGACAGGAAGTAAGTGTTGTTTTACAGAAAAATGTATTATTTACAGGTAGTATTTTAGATAACCTTAGATGGGGAAATCCTGATGCTACAGAAGAGGAATGTATTAGAGCATGTAAGTTAGCCTGTGCTGATGAATTTATTGAAAAAATGCCTGATAAATACAATACTCACATAGAACAGGGTGGTGCCAATGTATCAGGTGGACAAAAGCAACGTCTTTGTATTGCAAGAGCCATTCTTAAAAATCCAAAGATTTTAATTCTAGATGACTCAACAAGTGCTGTTGATACAGTAACAGATGCAAAGATAAGAAAGGCATTTAGAGAAGAAATACCAGACACTACAAAAATTATTATTGCACAGCGTATTTCATCTGTTCAGGATGCAGACAGAATCATTGTAATGGACGATGGAAAAATAAATGAAATAGGTACACATGATTACTTGAAAGAACACAATGAAATATACCGAGAAGTATATTTACAGCAGACAAATGATAATGCAGATTTTGATAAAAATGGAGGTGAAGAATAATGCCAGGACCAAGAAGAAATATGGGACCAAAACAAAAAATTGATCATCCATTTAGAATTGCAGGAAAAATTATAAATTTTATGGGTAAACATTATGCAATACATCTTATTATTGTTTTAGTATGTATTATTGCAAGTGTTTTAGCCAATGTTCAGGGAACATGGTTTATGAAGGCTTTGGTGGATGAATACATACTTCCTATGATAAAAAATGGAACAAATGACTTTACCCCTTTGTTAAATGCAATGGCAAGAGTGGCAATCTTTTATGGTATTGGCGTTGCAGCCACATTTGCACAGTCTGAGATTATGGTATTTGTAACACAGGGTACATTAAAAGATTTACGAATTGAAATGTTTAAGCATATGGAATCACTTCCGATTAAATATTTTGATACTCATGCCCACGGCGATATTATGTCAATGTATACAAATGATATTGATACACTAAGACAGATGGTAAGTCAGTCCATGCCACAGATTATTAATAGTGTTATTACTATCGTAAGTGTATTTATTGCAATGCTTACATTAAGTGTTCCACTTACTATAGTGACTATTTTAATGATTGTTGTAATGATGCTGGTTTCAAAGAAACTTACAAGTTTGTCAGGAAGATTTTTCCTTGCACAGCAGAAAGATATTGGTAAAGTCAATGGATATATTGAAGAAATGATGGAAGGACAGAAGGTTGTTAAAGTATTCTGTCACGAAGAACAGGCCATGAAAGAGTTTAATGAACTAAATGACCAGCTTTATCATTCAGCAAATAATGCTAATAAATTTGCCAACGTTTTGGGGCCTTGTAATGCACAGCTTGGAAACTTAAGTTATGTACTTTGTGCATGTGTAGGAGCTGTACTTGCAATTAATGGTGTTATGGGTTTTTCATTAACACCAGGTGCACTTATTTCATTCTTAACATATAATAAACAGTTTGCACAGCCAATCAACCAGGTAACAATGCAGATGAATAGTATAGTAATGGCACTTGCAGGTGCAGACAGAATTTTTAACTTGCTTGATGAAAAACCGGAAGTTGATGATGGTTATGTTACACTTGTCCGTTGCAAAAAAGAAAATGGTGAAATAGTTGAATGTAGTCAGCGTACAGGAATGTGGGCTTGGAAGCATTTCCATAAAGAAGATGGAACAACTACTTATGTTGAAATGAAAGGTGAAGTTGTTTTTGACGGCGTTGACTTTGGATACAATGATGACAAGATAGTTTTGCATGATGTAAAATTATATGCAAATCCGGGACAAAAAATTGCTTTTGTAGGTTCAACAGGTGCAGGTAAAACAACAATCACAAACTTAATTAACAGATTTTATGATATTCAGGATGGTAAAATCAGATACGATGGTATTAACATAAACAAAATTAAAAAAGATGATTTAAGACGTTCTCTTGGTATCGTTTTACAGGATACACATTTGTTTACAGGTACCATTATGGAAAACATCCGTTATGGTAAATTGGATGCTACAGATGATGAAGTCATTGCTGCTGCAAAACTTGCAAATGCAGACAGCTTTATTAGAAGACTTCCAAAGGGTTATGATACAATGATTACCGGAGATGGTGGAAACTTATCTCAGGGACAACGACAGCTCCTTTCAATTGCCAGAGCTGCAGTAGCAAATCCACCTGCACTTATCTTAGATGAAGCAACATCTAGTATTGATACCAGAACTGAAAGAATTGTTCAGGAAGGAATGGATGCTTTGATGAAAGGAAGAACGACTTTTGTTATTGCCCACAGACTTTCAACAATTAAAAACAGTGACTGTATTATGGTATTAGAACAGGGTAGAATTATAGAACGTGGAAGTCATGATGAGTTAATGGAACAAAAAGAAACTTATTACAGACTTCAGACAGGAAAATAATAACTAAATTAAAATCAGCATATACTGTTATGAACATATATGTTGATTTTTTTATGAAAAAATATTATTTAATTGAAATATTAATTCTTGCTGTAATATTAAATTTTTTGACACAAAATTTAATAAATAAAACGTATATTATTCCAGATAATTTTGAGGAAAAAATACAATTTAGAAATCCTAAAGTTACACTAAAGACTTTAAAGAAAACAAAGAAAATAGCTGTGGATAATCAGTATGATTTTGCAAGGGTTTTAACCATTAACTTTTTACATAATAAAAACTCTTTAAAAAAGATTACTCTTAATAATAAAAGAATTAAAACAGTAGAAAATATTTATAAAAATGCTAATCCGGAAAACTACAACAATCTATTAAAGGCATTTAGCGCTATATATAATGACTTGGAGTATTTCCCGATTGTTCGTGGAAAAAATTCAAAATATTGGATAGTATATGAGGATGGATTTTATGAGAATAGAAATTTCCTTGGAAGTTATAAACATGAAGGTTGCGATATAATGGCTGAATATAATGTAAGTGGATATTATCCTATAGTTAGTGTTACAGATGGTATTGTTGAAAATATTGGATGGCTTCCAAAAGGTGGATATCGTGTGGGAGTAAGAGGTAATCATGGTGGATATTTTTATTATGCTCATTTATCTAAATATACTAATATAAAAAAAGGTGACAAAATTAAAGCCGGTACTCTTATAGGATATATGGGTGATACGGGATATGGCAAAGAAGGGACAACCGGAAAATTCCCTGTTCACTTACATTTTGGAATTTATATTGAAACTAAAAACTATGAAGAATTAAGTATTAACCCTTATGTAATTTTGAAATATTTGGAAGAAAATATTTTATATGGAGATTATTAAGTGTGTTTTAATAAAGAAATTATACCATATGCAACTTGATATAACAGAAATTTAAGTGTAAAATAACAATTAGTTTGAAAGAAAGAAGGTCATAAAAAATGGAAAAGTTAAGTACAAATAAAGCACCTGCTGCAATAGGACCATATTCACAGGCAATTAAAACAGGACATTTATTATTTACATCAGGACAGATTGCTCTTGATCCTGCCACTGGAAACATTGTGGGAACAACTATTGAAGAGCAGACAGAACAGGTTATGAAAAATCTTGGTGCAATATTGGAAGAAGCCGGATTAACATATGAAAACGCCGTAAAGACAGTTTGTTTTTTAGATAATATGAATGACTTTGGAGCATTTAATGAAATATATGGTAAATACTTTACAGGAAAACCTGCAAGAAGTTGTGTGGCCGTAAAAACATTACCTAAAAACGTTTTATGTGAAGTTGAGGTTATTGCAGAGGTATAGTCAGGAGTAAAATATATTATATGAAAAAAGAAAATTTATTTAACGATTCATTACAGGTATCTTCATTTAATGGAGAAGGTTATTTACCATTGATTGATTTTCAGTCATGGAGAGTGGCAGAGCTTCGATATATTGATGAGTTGGAACCAGACAAAATTGATAACATGCAAAAGCACAATGAAACTGATGAGGTTTTTGTTGTGTTAGAAGGAGATTTTACATTATATTTAGGTGGACAGGGCGATACAATAGAAGAAATTGAAGCTATCAAACTTGATCCACTTAAATTATACAATGTAAAAAAAGGTACATTTCACACTCACACACCTGATAAGAATTGTACATGTCTGATTATTGAAAATAAAGACACAACAGATGACAATTCACCTAAGATAAAAATTACAAAAGAACAGAGTGAGAAAATTGTGAAACTATATAATAAAGTAAATAAGCGCTAGGCATATGCTTAGCGCCTTTTGGTATTAAAATGCGATTAGATAAGTATTTAACAACTATAGGTATTGGCTCAAGAAGTCAGTCAAAACAGTTAATAAAAGAAGGAAAAATAAAAGTTAATAATGAAATAATTAATAAGCCTGAGTTTCATGTTGATGAGAACAAAGATGTTGTAAGTTTTGATGATGTCAATTTGGAATATCACAGGTTCTATTATTATATGCTAAATAAACCGGCAGGAGTTATTTCTGCAACAGAAGATTTTCAATGTAAAACAGTTATGGACATTATGGATGTTACACCAAAGAATGGTTTGTTTCCTGTTGGAAGACTGGATAAGGATACAGAGGGACTTTTACTTATTACAAATGACGGAGAACTTTCACATTGTCTTTTAAGCCCATCAAAACATGTTGAGAAAACATATTTTGTAAAAACTGATGGTGTTATAAAACAGGAGTATGTTCCTCTTTTTAAAGAAGGGCTTGATATTGGAGAAAAGAAAAAAACTAAACCATCAAATCTTTATATATTAAATGAAAACAGTGCCTATATTACAATTACTGAGGGAAAATATCATCAGGTTAAAAGAATGTTTAAACATTTTAAATTAAATGTTATATATTTAAAAAGAATATCCATGGGACCATTAAAATTAGATGAAAATCTTGCAGTTGGAGAGTATA
This sequence comes from uncultured Eubacterium sp., assembly GCA_900550135.1. Classification (GTDB taxonomy): domain Bacteria; phylum Bacillota; class Clostridia; order Lachnospirales; family Lachnospiraceae; genus Eubacterium_G. Next base: position 819 of record URQO01000041.1, on the reverse strand, counting down.
GATTATTATATGATAATGAAATAAAAGAACTATTAAAATATAAAAATTAAAATATATAATTTGTAAAATTGGAGAATATATGCAGCAAATAATTATAGAAAAAAATCAGTCAGGACAAAGATTTGACAAGTTTCTTTTTAAGTATTTTAAAGATGCAACATCCGGATTTATATACAAAATGCTTAGAAAGAAAAATATTACTCTTAACAATAAGAAATCAGATGGAAAAGAAAAGTTAAAAGAAAATGATATTGTAAAGATTTTTATGGCTGATGAAACAATAGAAAAATTCAGAGGTTTGTTTCAAATTAAATTACCTGAGCCAATTAATCTGGATATTGTATATGAAGATGAAAATGTTATTTTAATAAATAAAAAGACAGGTATGTTAAGTCAGAAATCAAAAGAAAATGACGTATCTCTTAATGAATATGTTATTTCTTATTTGGTAAATGAAGGAAAATTATCTATTGAAGATTTAAAAACATTTAAACCTTCTGTATGCAACAGACTTGATAGAAATACAAGTGGTCTTATTGTTGCAGGTAAGTCTTTACAGGGATTGCAGGATATGTCAAAAATGTTTAAAGAAAGAACGCTGCATAAATATTATCTTGCTGTTGTTGTTGGAACAATAAATGAACCTATGAAGATAACCGGTTACTTAAAGAAAAACAACAAAACAAATAAAGTAACAATAACAAATAAAACAGATGGTGAGTATATTGAAACATATTATGAACCTGTAAAAGTTTTAGATGATGTAACACTTTTAAAAGTTCAACTTATAACAGGAAAAACTCATCAGATTAGAGCACA
>URQO01000040.1 GCA_900550135.1 uncultured Eubacterium sp. | reverse complement strand
CGACCACCGAGATCTACACTCTTTCCCTACACGACGCTCTTCCGATCTATTGGTTTTAATGTATCCATATTGAAACTTTCTATGGTTTTAATTAACTGATTATTTGCTACAAAATAATATGTTGGTAATATGTGGGCAATTTTTAGCACATAATCAGGCATGTATTCAAATGGTACAAAACATCCACATAGGAATGATGTGCCAAGTGCCACCACATTTACAATACCACCGATTGCAGCTTTGTTTGTAGTAATATTTCCAATCAAAAATCCAATACTAAGACCACACAAAGCGAATACCAGAGAATTGAGTACAAATGCCAAACCATTTGCAGTAAACATGGAATCCTTAAACAAAATTAAACTAAGTATCATGTAAAGTATCCACATTGCCACTATTACTATTGCATTTGAAAAAAGTACAATTCTGTTATATTTCCTGTAATTAAAACTACTTACAATAGTTCGCTTTCTTACATTTTCCTGTTTAAGGCTTGCCAAAATCATGGTAATACAGTACACACAGCCTGCCAAAAGTGCATAATTTAAAAAGTTAAAATAAGCTGTCATTGTACTCATTTTTGACGTATCAAGTGAAGATTTCACCTGTACTTTTGTGTCATTTTCAACTATATTATTTACCTTTTCTATCAACTGGCTTCCACTGTAGTAGTCTTTGTATGTCTTAACCGTTTTAATATATTTTTCCACAAGCATCCTGCTGTATGATGCGTATTCATCACCGGTTTCCTTGTATTTAAGCGAAGGCTCCTTACCCTCTTTTAAATCTTTTCCGAAATTCTCCGGGATATAAATCACAAAGTTTACATCTCTATAAAAAATGGCATCATTTATTTTATCCTGATTTGATGTGTCAATATCCTTAATATTTGCATGCTTTTTTATGTAATAAACAAATCCATCTGTGATAACATTTTTGCTATCATTATTTACAATAAGCATGTCAGGTTTTGACTCTTCAAAGTTTGTCACTTTATTTCCTGATGTCTGATTGATGGTAGTAATTGCTACCAGCATCACTGTATACAAAATCAGCATACCTTTCAGTTTATTTAATATTTTTAAGATTGTGCTAAATACTGTCATACTTTTCCCTCCTTAAACTTACGAAAGAAATAATCAAACAGATTGCTACAAACACCAGTAAATAACATACATCACGGAAATATCTGTCCAATGTGTTGTAATAATATAAAGAATAAAAACCATCTGTTATAAGATTGTTTGGATTAATCAGATTTACAATTGGAGCATTTTTGTCTATTACATATTTTAACGTTACTCCCATCATTCCTGAAAGCACAGAAAGAAACATTGTAACAGCAATTGTGATACCTGTCTTTGCTCCCTCTGATACCCTGAATATTGAAGCAATCAAAATGCCAAGGGAAATACCTGCCAGATTGCCCACAGCTGCAAGAAGCAGAACCAGTAAAATATTATCTCCAAAATCCACATGCAATGCAAACTTCAAAAACAGCATTAAGATGGCAAGTCCAACCAGACTAACAAAGTAAGAGCCCATTGCTGCACTTAATACTACTGTACTTTTTCGATTTGGAGATACTGATATTCTCTTACCCTTGCTGCTCATATTGGCAAGGCACGCGTTAATTGCAGTCAGTCCAAGCATTCCACCGTACATACATGCCATGGCAATAAGGGTGTAATACTCTATCTGCATATAACTTAGATTTGAGCTGGAAATATCGGTCATTTTTACCTGCTGATTTTGAATTTTAGTTAATATATCACTGACTATTTTTGCTGTATCAACATTGATATTTCCTTTTTCCATCTGTTTTCTTATGGCCTGCTCACTTAAGTCAGTTACCATTATTTTGTTTTGGGTAATTTCATTTACCACGAATTTAAGCATGGTCTGGTATGTACCATTTTCTTTTACCACTACCTGTGGCTTATTATTTTCAAAAACAATATATCCCTCAACGTCTGAATCATCCAGCAATAAATCTGCCTTTTCTTTTGTAACATACTGTACGTTAAACAGCTTGTCATTACCTTTTGATAATCCGTCTATTGCCTCTTTGTATATGTTCTGATGTTTAAACTGCTCATTATTTACCACTGCAATATCAAACACTTTAAGCACTTCATCTTTTTCAATATTGGAAAATGCCATGTTGAAAAAGATTCCTAAAATTATTGGAAAGGCAAATGTCCAAAAGATTAATATTTTATTTCTGAATAATGTTTTGATAGTATATTTCAAATTATGAACAAACATTAGTCTCTTAATTCCTTCCCTGTTAATTTCAAAAATACATCATTTAAAGTTGGGCCTACTCTCTCAATTTTTTCTTCAATATTGGCCTCTTTCTTTAACTCCTCGCTTGTTCCCTGAGCAATAATTTTTCCTTTGTCTAAAATAATAATTCTGTCACAAAGAATCTCCACTTCTTCCATATAATGAGTGGTGTAAACAATGGTTGCCCCATCATCTCTTAATTTCTTTATGCCATCTAAAATATTGTTTCTGCTTTGTGGATCAACAGCCACTGTTGGTTCATCTAAAAAAATCAGTTTAGGCTTGTGTGCTATACCACATGCTATGTTCAACCGTCTTAGCAAACCTCCTGACAATTTTTTAGGCAGATATTTTTTAAATTCTTCCAGGCCAACAAGTTTGATTGCATCTTCAACGTACTGCTTTCTTGTATTTTTATCTTTAATATACAATCCACAAAAATAATTGATATTGTCATAAACGCTTAATTCATCAAATACAGCAACATCCTGAAAAATAACACCAATTTTTTCTTTAATGTCATATGAATCCGGCTTCATTTCCTGACCAAATATTTTGATGGTGCCACTTTGGTATTTTAGCAATGCCAGAATGGAATTGATAGTTGTACTTTTCCCACTTCCATTTGGGCCTAAAAGTCCCAATATTTCTCCCTGGTATACATCAAAAGATAAATCATCTACAGCTTTTTTCTCTTTGTACTCTTTTGTTAAATTTGCAATTTCTATTACCTTTTCCATATAATGCACCTCATATATATCTTACATTTTTATTTTCTTTTTAACTTTTTATTTTTCACATTCTCCAATACTTCTTTTTTTATGTTTCCTCTATCTATTTCCAACAAAACCATAGAAATATATTGTTCTCGTAACAATTCATCAATTTCATCATCTGTAAAATTGCATGTGTTGTTTAGCACCAAATTTGCAATTCCATTGACATACAACCACATTTTTAAGTGGAACTTTTCTGCTTCCTTTTTTGATAATCCTGTCTGTTTTGAAATTGTTTCAAATATAGGCTTTGATGAACCGGTTAATTTAATAAAATCTATAGCACCTTCCCTGTAGTCACTGTTGAATAACAACTTAAAAATTTCAGGTTCATTTTGAGCAAATTTTATATAATTCCGTCCTATGTCTTTATACACGGGTCTATCATAATTACTATCCATCATCGCATTATCAAACACCTTGGCTACTTCTTTTAAGACATCTTTTTTTATGTCATCCATGCTGGGATAAATATAAAAAATAGGTTGGGTTGAACATCCTAGTTTTTTCGCCAACTTTCTGGCATTTAATCCATCCATGCCTTTTTCTCTTATAATATTCAATGATGCGTTTATTATATCTTCTTTATATATTTTTCTTTTTGCCGGCATATTCCTGTCTCCATTTATAACAAGTGTTATTTATAACAATTGTTATTATACTACACATATAAATATCTGTAAAGAAAAAGAACGCACCCTTTGGTACGCTCTTATAATCCTCTGATAATATTTAAATAATCCTGCCTTTGGTCCACAACTGCATAGATTACAACTTCTTTTTTCTCCTCATTAATTTTATAAAATACTAAATTCTTTTCAAGAATCAGAACCTTATATCCCTGCCTTTTCAAAACAAGATAATGTGGATCAACACCCATTCTGGGATTAGTACTTAAATTCATTATGCTCTCTTCCAATTGTTGCAATTTTTCCAAGGCAACATAATTTTCAAACTGCTCAGCAATATATAAAATTATTTTTCTAATTTGTGCATCTGCTATTTCAGTACGAATAACTTTATATTTCACACTTTATCCCTCCTGCAACATCTGTCTTAAATCATCAAAGGTATCACTTATTGGTGCCGTTCTTTTATTTTTTACATCCTCTTCAGCTTCTGCAAGAATTTCCAAAAGTTCAATTCTGGATTTCATTCTCTTATATTCTTCATAGGAAAGTGAAACAGTATCACCTCTGCCATTTACAGTGATAATGACAGCTTCATTTGCTTCCCTACACTGCTTTGAAATTTCACTATAATGATTACGCAAATCAGCTGATGGACGGATAGTCTCCTGAATTGAAAACATAAAATCACCTCTCTCATTTGATATAGTCATATTATATCTTAATTTGTATATATTATCAATATTTAAGATTTTTACATATTCATTCAAATATAATACTTGTATTGGCTTTATTTAATATAAAAAACTCTGTTTTCTTTTCGCTCAGGTGCATTAGGATAATCACCATCAACATAACCTAAGGCACAATGACCAATACCAACATATTCATCTTCAATGCCTAATGATTTTAAAAGTTCCTTGCCCCACTGTGTTTCGAACTCTTCTTTTGCGCGATGAATCCAGCAACTTCCTATTCCCAAATCATGTGCTGCAAGCATTAGATTTCCCATTACAAGACTTCCATCATAAATGCCTGTTGGCCAGTCTTTTTTAGCCAATACAATAAGCATTGCCGGTGCTCCGTAAAAAGGATCAAAGCCTTCTTCCCAACCACCTATCTTTCTGTTCATTTCAGCAATTTCGTCTCTTAATTCCTTTTTTGTTACCTGAATAATAATAGTATTCTGTGTTCCTTTTCCACTTGCAGCGTACAATCCTGCTTCTATAATCTGATCTAGTATTTCCTGTGGAACCATGTCACTTTTGTATTTACGGATACTTCTTCTTTCCTTCATTGCTTTTAAAACTTCACTCATCTTTGTTCTCCTTTCAAATATTATTGTATTTTTTTCAAATTGCTTAATAAGTAATTTTATATTTCTATGTAGTGTTATTTATTTGCCTCCAAATAACCTTTCCAGTAATTGTTTTTTATCTTATTCCACTGTGAGTCGGATATTCCTGTTTTTTCATTGTGAACTCCAACTTTTCCGATTTTATTTAAAATACCGGCATTGCTTCTGTGCACACCCTGTGGAAGTATTGCCAATACTCCGTCTTCTTCCTGATTAACATGATGTAACTCATACGGTTCTTTAGAAACCGGATCAATTGGCGACAAATCATTTGCTATTCGTTCCCTATTTGTTAATCTTGTTCCATCAGTGGATTTTATCTTTGTGTCCAAATCTATTTTTTTCACAAGACTAACTTTTCCATTTATTTCCTGTTCATAAAGCCCCTGACTACGATATATTTTATATTCTTCCATACTTTTTATCTCTTTGATAGTCTCCAAAGACCACTTGAATTCTTTTTGTATCGTTGCCGCTTCATTCATTGTAAGTCCATTGAGAGTTGCCCCTTTCAAAAGACTTGCTTGTGACACCCCACCACTTATAGTGCCCATTATGGCACCCATCTTAAATCCTTCACTGGCATTTACAGCTGCTTTTTTTAAGGATTTTTCAACATCGCCTTTGGTTTCCACAGCCTCTATGGCGCCTGAAACAGTTCCACTTATGGCAGCGGAACTTACTGCCATCACTGTTCCACTTTTGGCTGCAACTGCAAATACCATGCTTACAGCCGGTGCGCCAACTCCAGCAGTAACAGCCGACACTGTCACGCACACCAAAATAACACCGGTTCCTATTGCCACGTTTTTGATTATTCTTTCTGCAAAATCATCATAAGGCTCAAACTCTTTTACTGTTGTTTTTCCATCTTCACCAAGAGTAAATATGTAAGATTTGCCCTGAAACTGTTTTTCCAATTGGGACAAAGTATATCCAAAATAAATATTTTCGTTAGAATTGTATGCCAACTCGTCTATGTACTCTTTTGAAACGTACACTGTTTGAACATTTTCAATAAAATACTTTTTGTTGTCCAGATTTTCTATCAAATCCTGATAAACATTGTTCTTCACATATGAAAGCAATTTTGGATCATTCATTCCTGAAAATTTCGGTACGCTTTCACTCTGATTTTTGTCAGTTTTCTGCAACTGCTTTGTGCCGGTTTCTTTTGTGCCACAACCTGTAATAACCATACACGCACAAATCAATATTGCAATCAGTCTTTTCATTGGTTTTCCCCCTTTGTGTCATCTGTTGTTAATTTATTATCAGATTCTATATTAGAAAAATTTGCTTTTTCTTCCATATCTACATTGTTGTTGTGTTTTGGATTTCCAAAAGGTATTTTTCTTTTTTTCTTTAATACAATCACTGTTACAACTACACATACAATTATAATTAGCACAATTATAATGGCTGCTTTAAAATTGTTAGAATCACTTTTCGTGTCATTTGATTCTTTTGCATTGGTGGTAACTATTTCTCCACTGTCATCAACGTCCATTCCCTGATTCATTCTTTCTTTTATCTCTGACAATGACAGTCCTGTTGTTACATATGCCTTTAATAATTTGTTTGAACCTACATATATAACCTTTGTAGTTTCAACTTTTGTGTACTTATTTTTTACAGTAATGGTATAGATGCCTTCATCAGTATACTTATCTCCGTCTTTTGCCGGAGCATTAAATCTGGTGTCCTTTGTATCTTCCTTTAGTTCATTTGATCCCTCTGCAAGAATTTCTTTTTTTATCACTACATCCAAATATCTTGACTTTGCCAAATCTAAATAAAATCCGTTTTCTGTAATTGCATTATTTTGTAATTCTGCCTTTGTTTTACAATCAAAAGGATAAACCATACAATTTCCATTTCTCACAGAAAACTTAAAAGCTATTTTATAGTTTGGATAGCTGTTAAAAAACAAAAAACCATTGTCATACAATTCATAATCCAAAGACACTTCATAATCGCCCTCTTCAAACAATTCCACTTCCGTGTTTGCACCTTTTTTTGCCTTTGCTTTTAGAAAGTCTGTATATACCTGTGATTTTCCTGTTTTATTCTGGTAGTCTGTCTTTCTTATAATCAAGGCTCCATGTTTAAAGTTCTGTTTTTTAACGCCTAGATTAGAATCACTTCCATTGTTATCATCTGAAATACTTAAATCAATATTTCCATTTAATTTGTCAATATTTTGTTCAAGATTAAAATATAACTTTATTTTGTCTCCTACATTTTTTAGGAAAACAAAATTTCCATCGCTATCCTTGGATTTTTGGGTAAATCCGCTAACATAAAACTGACCCAACTGCCAGCCTGAGTGTATGTCATCTTTATCGATTTTATCTGATTTTGAGTAGTCATTGTCACCTGCATCAACTACTGTACCAAGATAACATTTTTCTTCTATGTCGCTTTCGTTTTCATCCGCAAATGTTTTGCAACTTCCAAATATTGTTATTATTCCAAGTACAAATAACAAGGTTATTGACATTATCTTACGTTTTTTCATATTGTACTTCTCCACAATTTTTATAATTATTCTATTAAATACTATATATTCATTTTTATTTTACTACTGCGGGAATTCTATAGTAATAATGGCTCTCCTTATGGTCCCAAAATGTCTGCTTATTCCACTTAACTTTTTTGTATGTGTATTTTGCATCTACCCAATTAATGGCTCCGTTATACAATATTGGCTGTGAGCTGGCAGTAAATTCCATATTCTTGTATGTTTTTGTGCAAATTACATTTCCCTGATTGTTTAAAACCAAATAATGTAGAGTTGATTTTGACTTAATAATGGCTGATGTTGCATCTGCATCATCAATATGTTTTACAACTTCAAACTCTCCCGGCAGTTCATTGCCTGTTCTTTTTGCTCTTACAATTATATATCCTGTTGCACAATCTACCTTTTTCCAACTTAATTTTACAGAATTGTAATTATATATTTTTGCCGAATTCATTTTAGCTGCCATATATGGTTTTACAATAATTTTAAAAGAATATGATTTATCTCCTAATTTCGCGGTAATGGTTGAAGTACCTGAGGCGATAAGCTTTACTTTTGCCACGCAATATATATCTCCCGGTTTAAGTTTTGCAGTGTCATTGCCTGAATCGAATTTTGCTACTTTAGTATTTGAACTGTAAAACTTAGCTTCTGATACATTCATGGCAGCATTTGGTACAAACAATCTAAATTCCGTTACATCTTCATAACTCTCGTCCTTGTATGATTCAGCAACATAAATAAGATTGCCGTTTTCATCCTTTGACATATAATCAGCAGAATCTTCCCATCCATCTTCCCAATTAAAAGCATGAGTCGTTCCTGTAAATCCCAAAACGCCCAATACTAAAACCATTGTAAATAACATATAACGCAGTGCTTTCATTGTTTTTCTCCTTTTGTTTTAGTCTTTATTAATACTACCATAATTTTAATATGCTTTAAATATTTGAAAACAAAAACTCGTTGTGGAACTAATAAAAAGTACATTGACAATCCTCTGCAACGAATGACCAAGTAACTTGTCATGGGCATGCTTTTTTGACCCAATATTCAAACTTAGAGCTTTCCTATAAATAACAAAAGAGGAAATTCAATGTCATTTCAGGGTAAATGACATGTTGAAACTTCCTCGATTTTGTTCACGTAATCTTATATTTCCTTTGACAGTTTTTCAATCAATGTTATGTCAGCCGGCAACCAGTCTACATCGTTAAGTTGCTGTTTCTTTAACCATCTTGCTGCCTCATGCTCTTTAAGAATTGGCTTTCCTTTTTTTATAGTGCACCAAAAACAATCCATTGAAAGATGAAAAGTTTCATAATCATATTCTATCGTGTCAATTAATTCACCTACTTCAATTTCTGTTTCAAGTTCTTCCATTATTTCTCTTTTTAAAGCTTCTTGTGGAGTTTCCCCTGATTCTATTTTACCACCCGGGAACTCCCAACCATCCTTCATTTCACCATATCCACGCTGTGTTGCAAGTATGATCTTTTCTCCATTGTTGTCTACAGCCTGTATAACTGCTGCAACTACAGAAAGTGTCTTCATTGTTTTATCTCCTGTTTCCTATAATAAAAGTCTGTATCTTTTCAAATCAATACAAATATTTTACGTATTCCATTCTGAATATTCTTAATAACATTCAGAAAAGGCTGGTCTCATATATTCTATTTGTCCTCTTGCAAGACCATATTTCTTTGCCAAAGTTTCCCAATTGTCTCTGACAATAGTAACCATTTGTTTAGCCATTTTTCCTGCTTCCTCAGGTGTTATACCAAACCGTGAAGATACACTAATAGCCAACTCTATTGAAATAGTATTATCTACCTCATCCACAAGGAGAGATAATTCATTGCCATAAGGAACAGGATTAACATCATATAAAGGAGATAATTTCCATCCTTTTTTTTCAAGTATAAATGCATGATTTCTAAGATGATCATCCGTATTTGAAACAAGCATATAAAAAACAATTCTCTTCCAAAGTTCCAACAAATCCTCTTTAGGATTTGAACCATATGACTTAATAAAATACACAATATCAAGATAACCTATTCCATCTGCTGCTGAAACTCCATCTGTTTCTCCAAGAAGAGTCATCGCCGAAGCAAAATGTATTCTTTTATTGCCATCTCTGTCAAAACGTTTTACAAGAAAAGTACTTCCTAATTTAGAAAATCTTTCTATCTTTGATTCAGGCACATTAAGTTCACACATTCTTGCCAAGTCATGCACTACTTTTTCCCATGCACCAGTATCACTTTCATCATTTTTTGAAGGAAACTTAGCAATCCACAGTTGTCCTTTCGTATCTACAACAGTTGCCTTAGGTCTCGCTCCACCTAGTGACGAGCCTGGTTTAATTAATTGATTAAGCCATTTTTCTGTAATCTCTGTTTCATCTTTTTCAAAATTTCTTGATGCTTCTTCTAGTGTTCGTAACGACGTCCATGGAGGTGTTGCCGTTTCCTTATCATCTGAAAGAAAGACTCCTTCTTTATCTAATTTAAAACGTATTCCACCCATTCTTGTTTCATCATATACACCAAGTAGATAATCACTATCATAAAGTTTCCTAGGTTTTCTTTGTTCTTGCTCTGCAATCAAACGTTCTCTTTTGTTCATAAGAACACGTCCCCATCTATCTGGTGAGGCATCTGAAAACAAGCCAAAAATTCTTTTGGATACTGAATATTGTCTTCCATTGAATAGATACAACTCTGGATCAAGATTGACAGATACTTTGCTCTTTTTTAACCAGTCATTATCATATTCGAAAGAATATGTTTCTCCACCTTTTATAATCCCTACATACAATCTTCCAAGTAGTATTGGCTCATCTTCTGTAAAATCATCATATACATATATGATCTTTTCTTTTTCAAGCATTAACCATTCCTCCTTGATGCACGTTTTCTTGTTATTAGGTTTAAGTCTTGCATCTGTCTTCCCATCTCATCATCCTTTGCTATTAATCGCAAATCACCATCCATACCACCTAATGCATGTAAGACAGCAGCATATATTCCTATCGCCACTGCCGGGTTTCCAGATTCAATTTTCCACAATGTGGCCCTACTGATTCCTGCTCTTTCTGCAACCAACGTTGCCGGCAAATCACGTCTTAATCTTGCTAATTTAATCTGCTCTCCCATTGTTTTTAGAATTTCTTCAGTTTTTGGTAATATATTATAAACTGCTTTTTTCATTTTTGCCTCTTTCAATTAATGTTTACTATTATAAACGTTAGCTGTGTTTTTGTCAATAATAGTAAACATTATATGTGTTTTTGAAAATACATAGTCTCTCTGCTTACCTATTACTCTTAGTAACTTTTCTCTAAATTTTGTATTTATCTCCTGTTTTCTTTTTCAAATTGTTATTTTGTAAAATACTCATATATGTCTTCTCTAACACTATGTTCGAGTTTAAAAATAAAGTTAACTATAGGAAGAATTTTTCCTTTATTATTTTGAATTGTCGTCTGCCTCCAACTAACAGGTGTAACTTTACCCATGTAATAAAAGTCTGTACCTTCACCATCACTCTTTTTTATAAATAAACATATTTTTAATCCACTTTTTGCACAGTTGATTATTTCCTGACTTTCTCTACTGTCAAGAGAAACGCCATTTCTAGTCATCCAGCTAAATGTCTGACCATCAATAAACTGGTCCTCATATTTTGTACTTTCAGAAATATCATCCTTTTTCTCATATGTTACAAAAATAGGGCAAGTATTATGCTTAATTCGATATCCATACATTGTAGAGCTTTCATCTTTGTCCCAATTCATTAATCGACATACGTCTTTTCTTGAATACTTTTCATACAATACCAGATTATTTTCATCATGCTTTGTGTACATGTCTTTGTATCGCATAAATCCATATTCAATAAGATTTTGTAATTCTTCTCTAAACTGCGAATTATTAAGTTTATTTTTAAATGCCAATGAACGTTGCAACATTCCGATGTTCGCACCAGATTCTGCGAAAAATTGTATGTCTGAAAATTTTTTGGAATCTGCTCCTGCAACAAAATCCATGTTCAACATTTTTATTGAAGATTCATAATCATCTTTTCTAAAACGTTCTCCAATATTATTTAATTTATTTTCAAAAGACTTTTGTTCAATATTATTCCCATCAAGCATCATTTTTAACATTAATAACTCATGAGGCCTTTTGCCATCTATCACCAGTGCTGATATAAAAGCAAGAATTGTTTCTTCTTTTTCTGTAAATGCGATTCTATAATCCTTGTCTACCATTCTTAGGAAATTGTCATATGTCTTTGCATAATTAATAAATAACATAGGGTCAACTTCACCTAATTTATAATAATCAATAATGGTTGGTATTCTACCAAGTTTAAACTTAACCTGATTATATTTATCTGTAAGGAATTTTTTAGTTGTAGTCATTTTATTAATGGACTCAAATATTCTCTTTTTTGTAATTTCATCAAAATGAATTGTGGAATTTCCCGGTATAATTCTTGAACCTTCACGCACATACTTGCGCACATTATCCTTGTTATAAGTTCTGTCACCAGATAACGCAATTGGAATCAAAAAGTTGTTATTATAATTTCCAATAAAATCAAGAATAACTACATATTCCTTGTTATCTGCCTTTCTAAGTCCACGCCCAAGCTGTTGCACAAATATAATTGCTGACTGTGTTGGTCTAAGCATAATCACCTGATTTACCTGTGGAATGTCTATACCTTCATTGAAAATATCTACTGTAAAAATATAGTCCAATGCTTCATCTAAAACCGGTCGGTCATCTTTTACATCACAGTACATTTCCAACCGTTCTATTGCCATTTCTCTTTCCTGCTGTGAATTTGAACCAGACAAAGCTACTGTATGATATCCTCTTGTATTAAAAGCGTCCGATAATGCTTTTGCCTCCTCATTTCTGCTACAGAATACCAAACCTTTTACTCTGTTTCCATCATGCCCAAAATATTCTGCTTTCTCTATAATGTGATTAACTCTTTGTTCATCTGAAAGAAATCTGAATTCAGTATTTTCATCAATAACCTGTCCACCAACTTCTAATTCTGAAATTCCAAAGTAATGAAATGGGCATAATAAGTCATCCTCCAATGCATCCTGAAGTCTAATTTCACTGACAATATTATTATCAAACAATTTATAAATATCAAACCCATCTGTACGTTCCGGTGATGCAGTCATTCCAAGAAGTAACTTTGGCTTGAAATGATTTATTATTTTCTGATAACTGTCTGCTCCTGCCTTATGTGTTTCATCGATAATGATACATTCAAATCTATCTTCTTTAAATTCTGCCAAAACATTGTCACGGCTCATTGTCTGAACTGTTGAAAATAAATAATCTGCATCTGTCTGTTTGTAACTTCCTGAAAGTAGTCCTGTAGTCACACTTTTTTCTAAAACATTTTTGTATGAACGTTGAGCCTGCTTTAAAATTTGCTCGCGGTGAACTAGAAACAACACTTTTTTAAATCCAAGTTCTCGCATAGCAAAAGCTGAAGCATAGGTTTTACCTGTACCTGTAGCCGATATTAACAATGCTCTGTTTTCATTTTTCTTTATAAGTTCTGTCAAACTGTTTATAAACTGCAACTGCATTTTGTTTGGTTTTAAAGTATAAGCTTCAAATGATGTTACCTTTTCATTTCTGGCTATACGCTTTTGTTCTGCCACCATTTTATTAAACAGTTGCTTTTCTTTGTACTTCTCTCTGTATTCTTCAATAAAATCAGCATAGTCTTTTGTGTTTTCTCTTGAATTCCACAGTTTTTCAAACTCAGCGACAAGAGTCTCCACCATTTCTCCACTTTCAGTAGAAACCAATTTGGTATTCCATTCAATATTTCTTGTTAGTGCATCCTGGGTTAAATTCGAACTTCCTATAATAAATCTGTATTCTTCTTTTTCCTGAAAAATATATCCTTTTGTATGAAATCCGTTTCCTGCATTTCCTGTTTTATACATCCTAAGTTGTATATTAGATAAACCTGCCAAGGTATCCAAAGCTTTTGGATCACTGAATGCCAAATAATCTGTTGTTAATATTCTACCTGGGATGTTTCTTTCTTCCAATTCCTTTAATGTTTGCAACAAAGGAGTTATTCCACTTCTCGTTATAAATGCCACACTAATAGAAAAACTATCACATTTTCGTAACTCATTCTCTACAGCAGAAAATACTTTTTGCCCGTTTTTATAATCGTTATATACAAGTTGTGGTTTGTACGCCAAGTTTGAATTGAATGTGCTATCAATAAATGCTGTAGTTAAACCATTCTTTAACTCTTGAATTTTATCTTCTGCCATATTACTTCTCCTTTTGAGACAATTTGTTTTTTCATTGTTTAATTATACATGATTTACACTTTTATGAGTGTATTTTTTTTAAATTACATTTTTATGAAGGAACTTTTTACACTTTTATGAGCGAATTACATGCATTTTTTCACACTTTTATGAGTGAACTTTCTATGAGTCTTCACATTTCCATTAACAACCTTTCTATAATTTCCCATTTTTTGAGCCAGCTAATTACCCGAAACTTTTACATTTTCCCCAAAGTTGCTATACTAAAAGGTAGGATTATTGAAAGGACTGATAATACATATGAAGCGGATTGATTTTGAAAACGGAACAGTGACTCAAAATATTTTAGGGGCTGCACTTCCCATGCTTGTTGCCCAGATTTTAAATCTGCTGTACAACATTGTGGACCGTGTATACATTGCCCGTATTCCTAATGTTGGTACTGCTGCTCTTGGAGCTGTTGGACTTTGTTTTCCATTGATTATTATTATCACTGCATTTGCCAACCTATTTGGAAGTGGTGGTGCGCCTTTGTTTTCTATTTTCAGAGGACAGAAAGACCCACAAAAGGCTACACGCATTATGAACACATCGTTTTCTATGGTTGTTTCCAGTGGTGTCGTTCTTATGATTATCGGTCTTTTATTTGCAAGGCCTTTACTGGTGCTGTTTGGTTCATCAGGTAGTGCTTTAACTTTTGCGTTACCTTATATGATAATATATCTTATTGGCACTTTGCCATCTATGATTGCCGTTGGGATGAATCCATTTATTAACGCACAGGGATATTCCATTATTGGAATGCTTTCAGTTACCATTGGTGCTATTGCCAATCTGATTCTTGATCCGTTGTTTATTTTTGGCTTTGGATTGGGTGTTGAAGGTGCTGCCGTTGCTACTGTTATTTCCCAATGTCTTTCTGCAGGATTTGTATTATTTTTCCTAACAAAGAAATCAGAACTTAAAGTACGTTTTCTTAGAAAAAATGAATTTGCACAATGTATCTCATATGCAAAAAATATTATCAGTCTTGGCACGGCAGGATTTATTATGCAGTTAACCAATAGTCTTGTAACTATCTGCTGCAACAATGTTCTTTCAGTAACAGGTGGAGATATTTATATTTCAGTTATGACCATTATTTCAAGCGTCAGACAATTGGTTGAAACTCCAATTTACGCCATTAATGAAGGAGCTTCTCCCATTATCAGTTACAACTATGGTGCCCGTCGTCCACGCCGTGTAAAAAAAGCAGGCATTGTTATGGGGCTTATGATTTTCTGCTACACAGCTATTATGTGGAGTCTTATTCTTGTGGCTCCCGGCATGCTTATTAGAGTTTTTAGTTCAGACAATGCTTTGATCCGTGACTCTATTCCCATGCTAAAACTGTATTTTGCTGCGTTTATTTTTATGGATTTACAATATATCGGACAGACTATATTCAAATCCCTTAATAAAAAGAAGCAGGCGATTTTCTTCTCCCTGCTTCGTAAAGTTTTTATTGTTGTACCACTGACCTATTTACTTCCATATACTTTTCATATTGGTACTGCCGGCGTGTTCATTGCCGAACCTGTTTCAAATGTAATGGGTGGT
This sequence comes from uncultured Eubacterium sp., assembly GCA_900550135.1. Lineage (GTDB taxonomy): Bacteria > Bacillota > Clostridia > Lachnospirales > Lachnospiraceae > Eubacterium_G. The sequence goes on along the minus strand of URQO01000040.1, from coordinate 1,533 downwards.
GCCATTTGCTTTATTACCATGCTGTGTACTGTTTTGCCTGAGCTTAAACGTATGGAAAATAACTAACCATTTGTTTGTTGACATCTTTATGGTTCATTGTTAAAGTAAAATCACTTATGAAATTTTATTTATTTCATACTATTAACGCGAAATACTATTTCACCAAAATAAAGAAGGGTTATAATATATGGAAAAATCAGTTATAAATCAAATTTGTGCTTCCCTTGACACTTTTTTTTGAAACAGAAAAGAAAATTGGGAATTATATTATTCATCATATCAACTATTTTTACCGGGCTTTTATTAAGTTCTTAAATGAAACATGCATGAATTTTAAGGAGGTTTTACTTATGAAAGAAATCAAATGGGCTGTATTAGGCACAGGCGTTATTGCCAATGAGATGGCACAGGCTCTTATCAAAAACGGAAAGAATATTTTTTCAGTTGCAAACAGAACACACCAGAAAGCTGTGGATTTTGCAAAGAAATATAACATTGGCAAAGTTTACGATAATATGAACGACGTGTTTACTGACCCTGATGTTGATGTTGTCTATATTACAACTCCACACAACACACATCTTGAATTTATGAAAAAAGCTATTGAAAACGGCAAGCATATTCTTGTGGAAAAATCCATTACATTAAATAGCGATGAATTAAATGAAGCAATTGCTTTGGCTAACGAAAAAGGCGTGATTATTGGAGAGGCAATGACAATATTCCATATGCCTATTTATAAAAAATTAAACGAGATTTTGAAATCCGGAGCTCTTGGAAAGGTAAATCTTATTACAATGAACTTTGGAAGTTTCAAAGATTATAATATGACAAACAGATTTTTCAATAGAAATCTTGCCGGTGGGGCAATGCTGGATATTGGTGTGTATGCACTTTCATTTATCCGTTGGTTTATGGATTCAAAGCCAAATCAGTTGTTATCTCAGGTAAAATCTGCACCAACAGGTGTTGATGAGCAGGCCAGTTTGCTTTTAACAAATGATGAAGGTCAGATGGCAAGTGTTATGCTTTCACTTCATTCAAAACAGCCAAAACGTGGCATGGTTTCCTGCGAAAAAGGTTATATTGAAATTATGGAATATCCTAGAGCCTGGGAAGCTACAATTACCTACACTGACTCCGGCAAAACTGAACTGATTAGTGCCGGCGAAAATGCTGACGCTCTAGCTTACGAGCTTGCCGACATGGAAAAAGCCATTAACGGTGATACAGAATGTATGCACTTTGATTATACAAAAGACGTTATGGATATGATGACTGAATTTAGAAAATCATGGGGATTTACATATCCTGAGGAAGAAAAATAAGCTTTTCTACTTATATCAAAATCAACTGTGCTTATATAATGAAACGTTTATTATGTAATAAATATTTTTTCTTATATAATAAAGATCTTACATAATAAATGAATTGAATAATGGTGTAAAATATACAATTTTTAAATTGACAATTATATATTTTGAGTCTGTGAAATAAAGTCTGTAAATAGACATTCTATGATAAGTGATGGAG
>URQO01000039.1 GCA_900550135.1 uncultured Eubacterium sp. | reverse complement strand
TGACAGATTCTTATCTTAATTATAAAGAAGACGAAGCAAAGTACGCTGAAATAAACAACATGTTTACAAAACAGTCAGATAATAAAAAAAAGAGTAAGAAGGGTTCTATTGATTATTCTTCTTCGCTTACTCAGTGGGTGTGGGATTATAAAGCCATGCTTCAGTACAATGATGAGGCAAAAGGCTACATAAAATTAAACAATAGTAGAATCCAGTATCCTATAGTGGAACATAAAGACAATGACTTTTATTTAAACCACGGTTCCGACAAAATATCAAATGGTGCAGGAGCTGTCTTTTTAGATTATAGAACTGCAGGTTTGGATGGAAATATGTGCATTTTGTATGGACACAATATGTTGGACGGTTCTATGTTTAAGGACCTTATGAAGTTTAGAGAGACACAGTTTGCAAAACAACATCAGAAGTTTGATGTGTATGTAGGATACAGACATTATATTTATTACACATTTTCAACATTCTCAACAAAGGATGACAATGATTCCATATATAAGTATGGGTTTGAGGATGATGCAGATTTCCAAAAGTGGATTACCAGTGTAGTGAACAAAAGTACACAGAAGTTTGATTATGGTATTCCGGGAATCAATGACAAAATTATTATGTGTTCAACCTGTGTGGATGATTATGGAAACAGACAGATTGTATGTATTTACAGAGGAGAAGAAGTGGTAGACTAGTTTTTAAAAACTTTAAAAATATGTAAAAATCAACCTTTAACTTAATTTTATTAAGAAAAAGGTTTAAAATATTAGATAAACACCTTTACACTATTGATTTTTATTAAGAGATGATGTAAATTTATGGGCGAATGAGGGAGACCTCACCGCTGAATGAGATTAAGGACAAGGGCGTTCTTCAAAATGAATATTTGGAGAAGTGCCTTTTTCTTTTGTAAAAAAGATTGGCGGAAATATGTTAGTTAAAGAAAGGAACAGAAAACTATGGGAGTTAACATTGAAAAAGTATTTGGAGAAAACGTATTTGATGATTCAGTTATGAAAGTTCGTTTACCTAAGAGCGATTTCGAAAGAGTAAAAACTCTTATGCATGAAGGCGGCGAAATTACAGAGGACTTAGCTGACGTTGTTGCTCAGGCCATGAAAGAATGGGCATTAGAAAAAGGTGCTACACACTACACACATGTATTTCAACCATATGTTATTTCAGTAGGAGCTGAAAAACATGATTCATTTGCATCAGTACCTATTGATGGAAAGATTGAAAATACATTTACAGGAAAAGAATTATTGATGGGAGAGCCTGATGCATCTTCATTCCCATCAGGTGGACTTAGAGAAACATGCGGTGCAAGAGGTTACACAGCCTGGGATATTACTTCACCGGTTTACATAAAAGAAGACACACTTTGTATCCCAACAGCATTTTGTTCTTATACAGGTGAGTCACTTGATACAAAAACACCACTTCTTAAAGCAATGCATGCAGTAAGTAAACAGGGTGTAAGACTTATGAGATTATTTGGCAATGAGGAAACAAACAGAATTTATTCATATGTTGGTCCTGAACAGGAATACTTCCTTGTTGATAGAGAAAAATATTTACAGAGACCTGACCTAATTTATTCAGGACGTACACTTTTTGGCGCACCTGCTCCAAAGGGTCAGGAAATGGATGATCAGTATTTTGGTTCAATTACACCAAGAGTAAAAGCTTTTATGGAAGATTTGGATACAAAATTATGGAAGTTAGGTATTACAGCAAAAACAGAACATTGCGAGGTTGCACCTGGACAGTTTGAAGTTGCCCCAATCTTTTCAATTTCAAATGTTGCTTTAGATAACAACCTTTTGGTAATGGATTTATTAAAGAAAACAGCAAGAGCTCATGGATTAATTTGTTTACTTCATGAAAAACCATTTGATGGAATCAATGGCTCAGGTAAACATAACAACTGGTCACTTACTACAGATGACGGAATTAATTTATTTAAACCTGGCAAAGAGCCTGAAAATAACAAATTATTCCAGTTAGTATTGGCTTGTACAATGGCAGCTGTTGACAGTCATGCAGTATTGCTTAGACTTGCAGCTTCAAATACAGGTAACGACCACAGATTAGGAGCAAACGAGGCACCACCTGCAATTATCTCAATGTACTTAGGAGATCAGGTTGGAGATATTGTTAATCAGATTATTGCTAATGGTAAGGCAACTTCAAGTCTTTCATCAGGAGAAATTGATTTTGGTATCAAGAAACTTCCAAAACTTGAAAAAGACCCTACAGATAGAAACAGAACATCACCATTTGCATTTACAGGTAACAGATTTGAATTTAGAATGGTTGCTTCATCAAACACAATCGGTGAAGTAAACATAGTTCTTAATGCAATGATGGCTGAACAGTTTGAAAAAGCTGTAGCAGCATTGGAAGGTGCAGATGATTTTGATAAGGCAGTTGAAGAATACACAGCCAAGTTAATGAAAGAACATCAGAGAATCGTATTTAACGGAAACGGATATTCTGCTGAATGGCCTGTAGAAGCAAAGAAGCGTGGACTTCCAAACTGCAAGTCAATTGTAGATGCAATTCCAGCATTTGTAGAACAGTCTACAGTAGATATGTATGGTAAGTTTGGTATTTTATCAAAAGCAGAACTTGAAGCAAGAAAAGAAATTATGTTTGAGCAGTATGCAGGTGTTAGAAACATTGAGGCATTGACAATGATAGATATGGCAAACAAGATGCTTATTCCTGCAGCAGTTAAGTATACAAAGAAACTTGCAGATACTGTACTTGCAGTAAAAGAAGCAGGAGTTGATGCAACAGTTCAGACTGAATTATTATCAGAAGTTTCAGAGAAACTTACAGCAATGAAGAAGGCAACAGCTGAACTTGCAGATATTACAGATAAGGCTACAAACGCAGGTGATGCACAGGCAGTAGCTACAGCTTACAAGGATGATGTTATGGCTGCCATGGCAACACTTAGAAAGCCTGCAGATGAGCTTGAAGTGATTATGCCAAAAGAAGAATGGCCAATGCCAACATATGGTGATTTAGTTTTTGAACTTTAATTAGCTGATAATAGATTTTCGCACAATAGGAAATCATACAATATAAAAGACGCAGATTTAATGAATTTTGAAAATTCCTTTGATGGGATTTGTTTCAAAAGAAAACTAAATCTGCGTTTTTTTCTATTTACAAAAATGTTTCAAGATTTTATACTGTATCTAAATGTATATAATATAAGAAGAGAAAGAACAATAATTAATATATTTTCGCAAAATTATCAGGATAGAAAAATCAAGTAAAAAGTATTGGAACTGAAAAGATTTGCAGAAAAATATATTCGTATTGAAAGAAACATAAACGATAAGAAAGAAGGAAATAATGAAAATATTATTAGACATAGTAATTTTATTAATTGGCTTTTTACTGTTGATAAAAGGTGCTGATTATTTTGTTGATGGCAGTGTGGATGTGGCAAAGCGTTTAAAGATACCATCAATAGTTGTAGGACTTACAATTGTGGCAATTGGAACTTCCCTGCCGGAGTTGGCTGTAAGTGCAATGTCTTCATTTAAAGGCTCAAATGAAATTGCCGTAAGTAATGTAGTTGGTTCAAATATATTTAATATATTGATGGTTTTAGGATTTTCAGCCATATTTATGGAAATTAAAGTTAAAAAGTCGTTATTAAGACGAGAATTTCCTTTACTTACTGTTTTGTCTGCAATATTGATTTTCCTTTTAGCAGATGCGCTATGGTTTGGAAATATTGTTGGAAAAGTAAATATTTTTAAATTTTCAAATGGTAGTAAAACTGTAGGAGAAATTGGAACAGTGGATGGAATTTTACTTCTTGTATTGTTTATTGGCTTTATTGCATGGACAGTTTCATATGCATTAAAAGAACGTACAAATGAAGAAGAGGCAGAAGATATAATGTCAAAAGGAAAATGTGCATTGTTCATTATAGGTGGTGTGACCGCTATTATGATTGGTGGTAATCTTGTAGTAGACAGTGCCAAAAGTCTGGCTCTTGCAGCAGGAATGACAGAAACTCTTGTAGGACTTACAGTAGTTGCTCTTGGTACATCGCTTCCTGAACTTGTAACATCCATAGTAGCAGCAAGAAAAGGGGAGGCTGACCTTGCAGTGGGAAATGTGGTAGGCTCAAACATTTCAAACATATTACTTGTACTTGGAGTGTCGGCGGCTATCTCACCTGTTAGTGTAACAATGATGAATGCTATTGATGGGATGGTTGCGTTGGTGGTAACCATTATTGTATTCATTATGTCAGGAACAAACAGAACTATTAGAAAAAAAGAAGGTGTATTTTTCATCTTTGTATATGTTCTATATATGGTATATATAATTTGCCGTCAATATATTGCATGGTAATAGTTGCATGGCAACATGCATTCGGTGCATAGAATGTATTTAGCATAGGAGATATATTTGGGAAATACAAAAAGGATGCATCGCTGCATCCTTTCCGCAAATATATTCTAATAATAAAAAAGGGAGGGAATCGGATAAATCCGATCCTAAAAAATTATGAAAAAACATAAACAAAATTTATATTAACTTTGTTTATGTTTATATAATAATTTTAAATCGTGAAAAAAGAGTGTTTTCCATGTAAAAAAAATATGAACAAGATGTAAAATAAATTTTCCTACAAAAACAGTTCGATATTGAACCCAAATAAATGGTAGGAAAAATGGCTTTATGCATTGTAATCTTATGAATAGAAGGAATAAGGGCTTTATGCGTTGAAGTCTTATGAATATAAGAAACAAGGGCTTTATGTGTTGAAGTCTTATGAATATAAGGAACAAAGGTTTTATATGTTGCAATTTAAACATTAAAAGTGTATTATAAACACGCGACCTTAAGGAATGTTATAAAACACACTCTTTATATTATATAGAAGAAAGGAAGAAAAAAGATGGCACAGAATCCAATAGTTACAATAGAAATGGAAAATGGAGATATAATGAAGGCAGAATTATATCCAGAGATTGCTCCCAATACAGTAAATAATTTTATCAGCTTAATTAACAAAGGATATTATGATGGAATTATTTTCCACAGAGTTATTAAACAGTTTATGATTCAGGGTGGAGATCCTGAAGGAACAGGAGTAGGCGGACCGGGATATTCTATCAAAGGTGAATTTAGCCAGAATGGTTTTGAAAACAACTTAAAACATACAAAGGGTGTACTTTCAATGGCAAGAACAATGATGCCTGATTCAGCAGGATCACAGTTTTTTATTATGCATGAAACATCGCCACATCTTGATGGTCAGTATGCAGCATTTGGTAAGGTTATTGAGGGCGTCGACATAATTGACAAAATAGCATCAGTTGCTACAGATTATATGGATAAGCCATTAGAAACACAGATGATGAAAAAAGTTACAGTAGACACATTTGGAGTGGATTATCCTGAACCTGAAAAAATGTAAAGGAGAATTAACATGGCAAAAATAACAAAAGACATGATCATTGCTGATATTATTCAGATAAATATGGGTTGTATTCCTATTTTACTTAATGAAGGAATGCATTGTGTAGGTTGTCCTGCATCACAGGGAGAAAGCCTTGAAGAAGCATGTATGGTTCACGGTCTTGATGCAGATGCACTTGCAAAGAAGTTAAATGATTTTGTTGAAAGTGTAGATTAATAAAAATTAATAATACATAGATACAAATTCTAATTATATAGAAATAATAAAGAGTAGTACCTGTCAAAATTATTGGGAAGATGACGGCAGGTGCTATTTTTTATAAACATTTAGACTTTCAACAATATATAAAATATTCTATGATGTAGAAAGATAGTGTCAAATGACTTATGAAAAATGAGTCACAAACAGGAGGTCGGATTATGAGAGAAAATAAAAGATTTTTATCAATTTTATTAACAGTTGTATTGACAATTGGTTTACTTGGATCAGTACCCGTTGGCGCAACAGTCAAAAAAAGCAGCATAAAGTTAAATAAGAAAAAAGTTGTTGTATATGTTGGAAAGACAGTACGTCTAAAAGTAAAAAATTGCAAAAAGAAAGTGAAATGGTCTTCGTCAAACAAGAAGATTGCAACTGTATCCAAAAAGGGAAAAGTTAAAGGAAAGAAACCGGGAAGAGTTGTTATTACGGCCAAAAGCGGAAAGAAAAAATATAAATGCAGGGTAACGGTTAAAAAGCGTAGAAAGGCAGAAGCACCAACAAATGCAAATAAGCCGGAACAGGAAGTAACAAAGAATCCTACGGAAATTGCTACGACAAAGAAAAATGAAGAAACATCTAAAATAGAACAAGTCACAACTACAAAATCTCAGGTTACAACAACTAAAACAGAGCGAATCACAACTACAAAAAATGAGCAGATCACAACAAAAGGATATACTACAGACACTTCAATAGCAAAGCCATTTGGAATGAAAGTGGAGCAGGGTGCAACAGGATATATAAGAGTTGTTTGGGGCAGAGGCAGTATTGACTGTTACAATGTTTATGTTGACGGAGAAAGACGAAGAACAGCAATAGTATGTGGAAGTTATATGATTCCGGTATATTCTGAAGGTGAACATACAGTGGCTGTTACTACAGTTGTAGGTAACAAAGAGTCAGAAAAGGTAGAATTAAAAATTACAATTACAGGTGTGGGAGAAAAGGAAACAGAGCCTGAAACATGTCCTGAAGGGTTAAAACCACAGCTTAAAAGCAATGTTCCATTAAAAAGCAACAAAATCACAATGGAGCTTAATAATAAAACTAATGGAAAGTATAGTGATGAACAAATTTACTGGTGTATAATTGGTAATAATGAAAATAATCAGTTGTGCTATTTGGATAAGGATGGAAATATGATTCCAGCATCTGAAAGTCTTAATACAGTAACTGTTGATGGAAGAAATTATGCAAACATTTACCATACATTGAAAGAAGCAGATTATGTGTATGCACCGACTATTCGTTCAGGAAGAATGTATATAAGTTATGGAAAGCCTGTTTATATTAGATTTGTTGGAACAAACGGTTACGCAGGTCCGGACTTAAATAATCCTAGTGATGTCAATTCAAATACACTGTTTGAGTTTGCAGAATTTACAATTGAGGGAAGTTATTACTGGGGCAATACCACAAGGGTAGATTATTTCTGTTTCCCAATGGTGACAAGACTAATCGGTAACCAGAAAAGTGGTGGATATGACAAGGTAGTTGGTGACATAGGTACAAGAGAAGAAATATTTAACGCGTTTAAAAATGAGGCTCCAAGCCAGTTTAAATCATTAGTTAGAGCTGACAGAATCATGGCACCATGCAAGTCAACTTTCAACGTTGGAAAAGAAAATGGAAATTATTTTGATAATTACATAAATGAATTTTGGAAAAAATATTCAAATGAAAATTTGAAATTTAGTACAGAAGCCGGTAATTTTACAGGGAGAGTTGTAGGAAATCAAATGCAGTTTACTAAAAGTGGAGATTCTACAATATATTATGTGGATAAGCCAACAACACAGGAAGTGTTGGAAGGAAAGGGTGCATTTGACAGAGGCAACGGAACTGAAAAAGCAATTGAAGCACAGTTGTGTGCAGCATTTAACAGAGGTGTTGCTACTGAACCGGACAAGTATTTTAAAGTTAGTGAATACTACAAAAATTCAACAAACAATTTCTATGCAGGATTTTTCCATAGACATTCCATTTTGGGACTGGCATATGGATTCTGCTACGATGATGTAAATGATCAAAGTACATTGTTGCAGTACAACAAATCAGAAGCATTGGTAATTGATTTGAAATGGTAATAATGAAAAGCAGTTATATGTCATATCAATGACTATAACTGCTTTTTCTGGAATGTTTAATGTATCAATTGATATTATAAAACAAAAATTTCATAATAAATATGTTTAAATCTTATAATGCTACATCACCGATGATTCCGTCAATAACGTAGTAAGCTTTCATATCTTCAGGCTTAACGTAGATTGATACAGAATTCATTGTTTTCTTTTTATTCTTTGCCTGGAAATCAGCCTTTACAGCTTCTTCAATATCTTTTGCATTGAATTCCATGCCACTGTACTGAACATATAAGTTATTTTCTTTCTTAGTAGCAGCTTTCTTTGCTGTTGTCTTTTTAGCAGCTGTTTTAGTTGTAGCTTTTGCTTCAGATTTCTTAGCAGTATCTTTAGCAGCTGTCTTTGTTGTAGCTTTAGCTTCAGCCTTCTTTGCAGTTTCCTTAGCAGGAGTTTTAGCAGCTGTCTTTGTTGTAGCTTTTGTTTCAGCCTTCTTTACAGTTTCCTTGGCTGGAACTTTAGCAACTGTTTTTGTTGTAGTTTTTGTTTCGGCCTTCTTTGTAGTTTCCTTAGCAGGAGCTTTAGCAGCCACCTTAGCTTCAGGTTTCTTTGCATCAAAGTTAATTTCTGTCTGTTTGTTAGTTACTTTTGTTTCGGCTTTAGTTTCAACCTTTTTTGCAGTTGTTGTAGCCTTCTTTGTTGTTGCCATAATTTGGTCCTCCTTAAAATTAAAAAAAGTAGGTCGAATTAAGTCTTGTTTAATAAGTTTATATATCTCTCAACCTTCAAAATGTTTTATTTTCACAGAATTTATCATACATCTACCTTTTAGAATATGCAACGATTTGAAAAAAGTTTATGAAATATCAACAAATTAAATCCAAAATTTACAAAAAAATGAGAAAAATGTATGAACAAAAAAGTGACAAAAAAAATGAAGTGTTCAAAATGCCTACACATAAAGGTATATAAAAAACAAAGTGTAAATATAAGTTGAAAGATGTAGATATTTGTTTGACATACAAATTAAACTTTGCTAGACTTTGTTTTAATGAATGGAGATTGATAATAGGTATATAGTATGGATAGAAAAAGATTAAAGAAAAAGATTTACAAAAATAGAAATTTAATAACATATATTATAATATTCGGGATTGCATCAATTATAACTGTAGGGTCAACTATCGGAAGAAATGACAAGGTTGTATTGATTGACAACAGTCAACTGGATGCTACACACAAAGAGTCAGTGGCAATCAAAAATAAAACAACTCAGAAGTTTGCTGCCAAATCAGAAGAAAGTGTGTCATCAGACAGTCAGGATGAAACAGGTACAACAGTTGTGATTGCAGTTGACACATTGAATGTAAGAAGTCAGAAGGAGCAGGATTCGGAACCTTTAGGATTGGCAAATCAGGGAGATGAGTTTACTATTATTTCTCAGGATGCCCAGTGGGTTGAAATTGATTTTAACGGAAACAATGGTTTTGTAAAAAGACAATATGTCAATATAAAATAAAAGGAGGGCGTATGAACTATATTGGATGGCTGATAGTATTTGTAGTTTTCGCAGGACTTGAACTGGTATCTCTTGGCATGACATGTATATGGTTTGCAATAGGAGCATTGGCTGCATGTGTTACATCATTTATCACAGACAATTGGATTATTCAGGCAGTGGTATTTGTAGTTGTGACGGTTGTAGTTCTTGTGATTTTAAGGCCTATTGCAGTAAAGTATATTAATCAAAAGGCTGAGAAAACTAATGTAGAGTCAATGGAAGGCAAAGTCGGAAAAGTTCTTGTTGAGATAAACAATATCAATGCTACAGGAAAGATTCTTGTGGATGGTATGGAGTGGACTGCAAGAAGTAGTGACGGACAGATTATTAAAAAGGATGCCTTAGTAGAAGTAGTTAATATAGAAGGAGTTAAGGCAATAGTTAAAGAAAGAAATCAGGAGGATTAGAAAATGGGAATTTTAATAGCAGTAATTATTTTAGCAATAGTTGTGGTATCAACATGTGTAAAGATTGTGCCACAGGCTCATTCATATGTCATTGAAAGATTGGGCGTTTACAAAGAGACATGGTCAGTAGGAATACATTTCAAAGTTCCATTTCTTGACAGAGTTTCAAGAAGAGTCAATTTAAAAGAACAGGTTGCAGATTTTGAACCACAGCCTGTTATTACAAGAGACAATGTTACAATGCAGATTGACACAATTATCTTTTATCAGATTACAGATCCTAAGCTTTATGCTTATGGTGTTGAAAATCCGATTGTGGCTATCAAGTCACTTACAGCCACAACGCTTAGAAATATTGTAGGTGATTTGGAACTTGACGAAACACTTACATCAAGAGAAACAATTAACGCAAAAATGCGTACAGAACTTGACGTTGCAACAGACCCTTGGGGCATTAAGGTCAACAGAGTGGAGCTTAAGAATATTATTCCACCAAGAGACATTCAGGAAGCAATGGAAAAACAGATGCGTGCTGAACGTGAAAAACGTGAGCAGATTCTTAGAGCAGAAGGTGAAAAGAAGTCAGCAGTTCTTATTGCAGAAGGTAAGAAGGAAGCTGCAATTTTAAATGCTCAGGCTGATAAAGAAGCCGCAGTTCTTAAGGCTGATGCTGAAAAACAGAAAAAAATTCTTGAGGCAGAAGGTGAGGCCCAGGCTATTCTTAAGGTACAGCAGGCTACAGCTGATGGTATCAGGGCTATCAAGGAAGCAGGAGCTGATGAAGCAGTTCTTACAATGAAGAGTTTAGAAGCATTTGCAGCTGCAGCAGACGGCCAGGCTACAAAGATTATTATCCCTTCTGATATTCAGGGAATTGCAGGAAGTGTAAAGGCACTTGCAGAAGTTATCAAAGATTAATAAAAAACATTAGCAATTTTTGTAAAATGATGTATAATGTATGCCGTGTTAATATTAATTAGATTAAAATTTAAAATGACAGGTAAAAAATATGTACAATGAAGATAGAGTTTTATGTGGAGCAAATTCCTACGAAAAGAAGTTTTATTTAAATGATAAGTTTAAAAATCTGCCGGAACAGGTAAAACAGGAATTACAGATTATGTGTGTTATGTTTACTGAAGAGGTAGGTGGAACATTAGTTTTAGAATTTGATGAAGATGGATATCTACAGCTGATTACAGATGCAGGTGAAGATGATCTTTTATATGATGAAATAGGCAGTGGCCTTAAAATTCATCAGATTCAGTTAGAAAAAAGAGAGTTGTTAGAAGCACTTGAAATGTACTATAAAATCTTTATTTTAGGAGAAACAGAATAATGTTATTAACAGTAGATGTAGGAAATACAAATATCACATTAGGCTTATTTAAAGAGGATAAAGTTTTTGCAACATTCAGAATAACAACACGAACTCAGAGAACATCAGATGAATATGGTTCTTTAATAGCTGAAATGATTGCAAGAAAAGGCATTAATATAAAGAATATAGAAGATGTTATTGTGGCATCTGTTGTACCTAAGGTTATGTATTCACTTAACAGTGGTATTATCAAATATTTTGGAATTAAACCGATTATTGTGGGAGTAGGCACAAAGACAGGCATCAAAATAAACAGAACCGATCCAAGAGAAGTAGGAACAGACAGAATTGTAGATGCTGTTGCAGCATATGAGATATATGGAGGTCCATGTATTGTTATTGATTTTGGAACAGCTACTACATACGATTTGATTGGAGAAAAAGGTACATTGGAAGCAGGCGTTACATCACCGGGTATTCAGATTAGTGCAAAAGCCTTGTGGGATGGAACAGCAAAACTTCCTGAAATTGAAATTAAAAAGCCAGAATCTATATTGGGAAAAGACACGATTTCCAGTATGCAGGCAGGTATTGTATATGGTTACATTGGACAGACAGAGTACATTGTAAGCAAAATAAAAGAAGAAAGTGGCATAAAGAATTTGAAGGTTGTTGCCACAGGCGGAATGGGAAGAGTAATATACAACAATACCAATTGCATTGACATATATGATAAGGAGCTTACTTTGCAGGGCATGCGTATAATATATGAAAAAAACAAAAAATAAATAGTGAAAGATAGTGCATATGAAGATAGGAAATATTAATATTGAGAATCCTTTAGCATTAGGACCAATGGCAGGGGTAACAGACCTGCCATTTCGTTTGCTCTGCAAAGAGCAGGGATGTGGAATCTTATATTCTGAGATGGTTAGTGCAAAGGCTATATTATATAACAATAAAAAGACAAAGGATTTGCTTGCTATAGATGAGGATGAACATCCTGTTGGAATACAGTTGTTTGGTTCAGACCCTGACATAATGGCAGAAATTGCAGGAAGGGTTTCTTACGGGGCTTGTGATTTTATTGATGTAAACATGGGATGCCCGGTACCAAAGATTGTAAACAATCATGAAGGCTCATATCTTTTGACCCAGCCAAAGCTTGTTGAAGAAATTTTGACAAAAATGGTAAAGGAAAGTATAAAACCTATTACCATAAAGGTAAGAAAAGGTTTTAAAGATGGTGAAATCCAGGCTGTAGAGATTGCAAAAATAGCAGAAAGTTGTGGTGTTTCAGCCATAGCGGTACATGGAAGAACAAGAGAGCAATACTATAGTGGAACAGCGGATTGGGACATTATAAAGAATGTTAAAGATGCAGTAAGCATTCCGGTTATTGGCAATGGTGATATTTTCACGCCGGAAGATGCCAAAAGAATGAAGGAGTATACAGGTTGCGATGGCCTGATGATAGGTCGTGGCGCCAGAGGAAATCCATGGATTTTTAAGCAGGTCAATGAATATCTGCGTACCGGCAATTTGATTGAAAAGCCTACGTCACAGGAAATAAAAGAAATGATATTAAAACATGCAAAACTTCTTATAGAATATAAAGGTGAATATATTGGTGTAAGGGAAATGCGAAAGCACATTGCATGGTACACAGGTGGTCTGCCACATTCAGCAGAACTGAGACGTAAGGTGAATGAAATGGAAAGTTGGGAGAAATTACAGGAATTGTTGGATGAAAAGTTGTAAATTAATACAACATAAAACATTGGTATATCCTTTAGAAAAGCCACTTGTACTAAAGGGATAGGTTGACAATGACACGGCAAATTGCTATTATAAAGTGTAAAACTTTGAACAAATTTGATTGGAGGAACTAACAAATGGCAGAAAGCACAAAGAAAAATATACTTACTTATTCAGGTCTTAAAGAACTTGAGGCTGAATTAGAAGATTTAAAGGTAAATAAACGTAAGGAAGTGGCTCAGAAGATTAAAGAAGCAAGAGAACAGGGTGACTTATCAGAAAATGCTGAATATGATGCAGCAAAAGATGAACAAAGAGATATTGAAGCCCGTATCGAAGAAGTAGAAGCAATCCTTAAAAACGTAGAAGTTGTTGGCGAGGATGATGTTGATGATACAAAAATCAGTGTTGGATGCCATATTAAAATATATGATTTTGAATATGATGAAGATATTGAACTTAGCATTGTTGGTTCAACACAGACAAACAGTTTACAGGGCAAGATCTCAAATGAATCACCTCTTGGAACAGCATTACTTGGACATGAAGTAGGTGATGTTGTAGAAGTTGAAATGGGTGAAGTTACATCTAAGTACAAAGTACTTGAAATTAAAACAAAGAAATAGTTTGTGGTTTTGCAATTGTTAATTCAGAACTGAAAATATTAAAATTACAATATTTTATTTATAAAAATAGAGCGCACAGTTTGGTGCGCTTTAAACTACATTTATAGAGGAGTTAAAAAATGGCAGAGCAGAATAAGAATAACAATCAGCAGGTCGACACAAAGCAGCTTTTAAAGGTGCGTCGTGAAAAGTTAGCTGATTTACAGGAAAGAGGAAAGGATCCTTTCCAGATTACAAAGTATGATGTCACACATCACAGTATGGAGATTAAGAACAATTTTGATGAATTGGAATGTGGACATGACGAAGAAGGAAAGTTAATTAAAGACCCTTCAAAGCTTGTATCTATTGCAGGTCGTATTATGTTAAAGCGTGTAATGGGTAAGGCTTCATTCTGTAACATTCAGGATTTAGAAGGAAATATTCAGGTTTATGTAGCAAGAAATGAAATTTGCGAAGAGCCTTTTGAAGAATATAAAGATTTTAAGAAGATGGATATTGGTGATATTGTTGGAATTAAGGGATATCCATTTAAGACAAAGACAGGTGAAATGAGTATTCATGCAACAGAAGTTACATTACTTACAAAGAGTTTGCAGATTTTACCTGAAAAGCATCATGGTCTTACAAATACAGATTTAAGATATCGTCAGAGATACTTAGACCTTATTATGAACCAGGAAGCAAAGGATGTATTTGTTAAGCGTTCAAAGATTATCAGCGAAATCAGAAGATATTTAGACGGACAGGGATTTATGGAAGTTGAAACACCTATGCTTGTACACAATGCAGGTGGTGCAGCAGCCCGTCCATTTGAAACTCATTTTAATGCATTAGATGAAGATGTTAAACTTCGTATTTCATTAGAGCTTTACCTTAAGAGACTTATTGTAGGTGGCTTAGAAAGAGTATACGAAATCGGTAGAGTTTTCCGTAACGAAGGTGTTGATACAAGACACAACCCTGAGTTTACACTTATGGAATTATACCAGGCATACACAGACTACAACGGTATGATGGATTTAACAGAAAACCTTTACAGACATCTTGCTGAAACTGTATGTGGTAGTGCAAAGATTGTTTACAACGGCATCGAAATGGATTTAAGTAAGCCATTTGAAAGACTTACAATGGTTGATGCAGTTAAGAAATATGCAGGAGTAGACTGGAATGAAGTTGAAACTGTTGAACAGGCTAGAGAGCTTGCAAAAGAACATCATGTTGAATACGAAGAGCACCACAAGAAGGGTGACATCTTAAACTTATTCTTTGAAGAATTTGTTGAAGAACATCTTGTTCAGCCAACATTTATTATGGATCACCCAATTGAGATTTCTCCTTTAACAAAGAAGAAACCTGAAAATCCTGAATATGTTGAACGTTTCGAATTCTTTATGAACGGCTGGGAAATGGCAAACGCTTACTCAGAGCTTAATGATCCAATCGATCAGAGAGAAAGATTTAAGGCTCAGGAAGAATTGTTGGCGCTTGGCGATGAAGAAGCCAACACAACAGACGAAGATTTCATGAACGCTCTTGAAATCGGTATGCCACCAACGGGTGGTATCGGATTTGGTATCGACAGAATGTGTATGTTATTGACAGATTCTGCAGCTATCAGAGACGTATTATTGTTCCCGACAATGAAACAGTTGGATAAATAAACCTAGTGTTTATGCGGGATTGAGGCATTTGAGTACGTCAAAGGACGCATTAAAAGACGTATTTTGGCATAGTCATTTACATCAGTATGAAAGAGTACACAATCTGAAAAGAAAAAGATTCAATCAAATATGAACTACTAAGAGGACATTTTCTAAAGAAATTTAGAAGATGTCCTCTTTTTTGCGTTATGGAGAAAATACGTCATTTGTTATGAAGTCAAAGTGAAAGGAGCACAGCAATGGATGAATCAAAGAAGAAAGATAGATATGAGGATGCAAAAAAGTTTGTAAGATATTCAGATGGTGCAAAAATGTACAGTATGGGAATGACAAAATTTCAAGAAGTGGCTAAGGATGCCAAGGCTTGTTATAAAATTGGTCAGCTTGTACTTGTTAATACAGAAATATTGGATAAGTATCTTGAAACTTTTCATATTACAGATTCTGAGTTTTATAAGTAGGTGATGTTATGGTAAATACATTGAGTGGTTCAGTTTGTGCCTATAGAAAAGAAACTGTAAAACCAAGATTTATTCGTATTGATGAGGTAATGGCTTTATTAGATGTAACACAAGATGAGGCAATGGATATAGCGTTGGCTGCTGGAGCAAGATATCAGCTTGCAAAGATTATATTAGTACATAAGGAAAGGTTGATGAAATTTATGAAACATTCTGCAAGAGTTCCTAGTTCAAATAAAATTGTGGAAAAGAAGTTTGTGAGAATCGGAGAGGGTTCAATGACTTACAGCATAGGACATCATAGATTTATCGAAATGGCTAGAGCAGCTGGAGCTGCATATAAGATAGGCGAAGCAAAAGGAAATACTATTCTGATTAATCTGGAGGTGTTTGATGAATATATGGAGCAATTCAGAGAACCGCCAACAGAAATGAAACATCCATTGCCAAATGTGAAAGGAGACTGATGAATGAGTTACTCATATAAGTGCTATTCAGATACAAAGGATTTTATGAAAAAATTTGTCAATGCAGAGGAAGGAGCGATTATTTATGGGATAAGTAAATCTAGAATCATAGTAATTGCGAGAGAGGCAGGAGCAGTCTATAAAGTCGGTAATTCAGCATTAATCAATACGGAATTATTTGAAAAATATCTTGAACGATTCAGAGAGCCGGCAAGAGAACTGCCTAAGCATACATGGAACAAATTAAAGGAAATGACAAATACACCAAAAACTGGTGAAAATTCGTAAAAATACACCAGTGGTGTCACTTCCGTAAAATTAAAGTGCATTGTAGAATATCAATTGTCCAAGAGAGATTGGACATAACAATTGAATAATCAGTTACAGATTTGCAAAGTAGTTTGCACTACAGAATTTCTGTAGGTAGTAAAATTACGGGGCATGTACCTGGAGGATGAAAGTCACAGCTATCATATTAGTAGTCTGATGGATCGAAAGATGAAGGGCGAGAAGCTGGATGGAAATCTGGTAAAAGGGCGCAAGAGATCCGGTGGATCTCTGCTCTGCGCGGACCGAAGCGAAGCGTAGACCGGCATGTTGCGTAAGGATAATTAACCACAGAGGGCGAGAAGTTCGTCCTTATCCTCAAAAGGCTAAAAGAGGAGATAGTGCTTCTGATAATTCAGAAGGGCGTCGTGAAACACATTTTGTGGCTCGTCTGTAACTCCCGGAGGTGAGAACACCTCTTTGTACACGGGGCGATATAGGAGTCTAGAAGACTGGCGTGTACCTACATGCTTAGCATTAAGCATAGCCATGTAGACTATATCACTTCCAAATTCAAATTTTGTCTATATGGCAACTAATTTGAAGGAGGATAAAGTGATGATGGGATTTAGCATAGCATTTATAATTATTGTTCTTATTGTATTGTATTCATTAGCAAGGACAGCAGGTGAGTCGGACAGGATATTGGAAAATATAAGAGAGCAATCACTCCTTGGAAGGGAGGAGAGCTCTGGTGGGAACAGTTGAAAAAAGAGATAAGCATAAGAAACGCAGGTTTGTATCTCCAGAAGAAAAGCTTGAAAGAGAATTAAAAGATTGTATGCATTGTAGATTCTTCTGGGGACATAACAACAGATGTGCCAATGGAACATGTTGTAAATCATCTAAGAAAAAAGAACAGAAACTTCCGACGGAATGTGTCGGATGTCCATATTATCAAGGGAATGGTTATTGTTTTCCTTGTATGCGAAAGCTGATAGGAAAGTAGGTGGTTAAGATGTTCAAGTGGCTGTTTAAGAAGAAAGGATGTGCAAAACATATGAATAACAAGTTAGAAGTAATCGGCATTGATCATGGTTGGTCAATGATGAAAACAATCTCTCAGGTATTTGTCACAGGAGTTAAGGAGATTACAACAACTCCGGCACTTTTCGGCGATGTACTTGAGTATGAAG
>URQO01000038.1 GCA_900550135.1 uncultured Eubacterium sp. | reverse complement strand
ATATAGGTGTAAGAATAATCATTTTAGAATCCGGTCTTGCAACGGGACCTCCTGCTGATAAATTGTAAGCCGTAGAACCTGTAGGTGTTGCAAGTAAAATACCATCTGCCTGATAATTTCCTAAAAATTCATCATTTACAAACACCTGATAGTCTGTTATTGCCAAATCACCACCTCTATGAATAACAATATCATTTAAAACAACGGAAGAAAATACTTCCTGATTATTCCGCATAACCTTTCCTTTAAGCATCATTCTTGACTCTACATTAAAATTATCGTTTAAAAGTTTGTCTATTGATTCTTTTAGAAAATCCGGTGATATTTCTGCCAAAAAGCCAAGATTTCCTTTATTGACCCCAACAAAAACTACATCTAAATCAATTAAATCTTTTGCTGCATGAAGTAATGTACCATCTCCACCAATACTTATAATACACTGTGTACCTGTTGGAACTTCGTTTACATCAAGGACTTTATATTCTCCTGTTTGCTGATTAACATTATCAATAACATGACATGAACCACCCTGTTCAACAATGTATTTTGAAATTTTATTCGATATATCTTTGTTTTGATCTTTATTACTGTTTGTTACAATGCAAAATTTATTCATATGATTCCTCTATTTGTCCAATGTTCTATGAGATTCCAATACAACCTTTTCAGGTTCTGTATTTCCTATATTCTCGCCCTGTTCTTTATCTGTTTTCTGTAAATAAAGTAAATATTCAATATTTCCTTCAGGTCCTTTTACCGGTGAAAAATCAAGATTTAAAATATCAAATCCAATTGACATTGCATAGTCTATTACCATTTCAATAACCTGTTTATGTATTTTCTTATCTCTTACTACACCTTTTTTTCCAACATTTTCTTTTCCAGCCTCAAACTGTGGCTTTATAAGACATACTATCTGACCATCTTCTGTAAGAAGATTTTTTACGGGAAGTAATACTTTTGTAAGTGATATAAATGATACATCAATTGAAGCGAACTGAATCTTATCCTCTATATCTTCAGGTGTTACGTAACGGATATTTGTTCTGTCCATACATATTACACGTTCATCTGTTACCAGTTTCCAGGCAAGCTGTCCGTGTCCAACATCAACAGAATATACTTTTACAGCTCCATTTTGAAGCATACAGTCCGTAAAACCACCTGTAGAAGCACCAACGTCCATACATATTTTATTCTCAAGTTCTGCGCCAAAATTTTCCATTGCTTTTTCAAGTTTTAGTCCACCTCGACTAACATATTTAAGTGTTTTGCCTCGAACCTCAATATTTACTTTTTCATCAAAAAAAGTTCCGGCCTTATCTTCTCTTTGATTATCCACAAAAACAATACCGCTCATTATAGTTGTTTTTGCTTTTTCTCTTGATGGTGCCAATCCTCTTTTTACTAATAAAACGTCTAATCTTTCTTTCATTACACTAACTCTCTAATTTCTGTATAAATACTATTATAATCTATTCCAATTTTTTTACGAAGGTCTTCAACCATTCCCTGCTCTACAAACTGATCATCAATTGCCATAATCTTAACGGAGGTATTAATACCATGTTCCATAATAAATGATGCAACTGCTTCTCCATAGCCACCTTTTTTAATTGCCTCTTCAACAACAACTATCATTTTGTGTGTAGCTGCAATCTCTTCAATCATAACTGTATCAAGTGGTTTTATAAATCTGGCATTTATCAATGTTATATATATATTGTCTTTTTTTAGTAGTTTATACGCTTTCATTGTTTCTTCAAACATATTGCCTACTGCAATAACAGCTATATCTTTCCCCTGACTTACTATTTCACTTTTACCATATGAAATAACAACATCGTCCTGTTGTTCCATTACATATGCATTTCCTCTTGGGAATCTAATGGCAATGGGACCATTATGTTTTACTGCAAATTTTAATGACTCTACCAACTCTTTTGTATCCTTTGGTGCTATAATTGTCATATTGGGCATTGCAGACATAAAAGACATATCAAATACTCCCTGATGGGTCTCGCCGTCCTGGCCTACAAGTCCTGCCCTATCTATTATCATCACCACAGGAAGATTTTGAAGGCAAATATCATGTAATATCTGATCATATGCTCTTTGATAAAATGATGAATATATGGAAATAACAGGCTTAAGTCCTGAAACTGCCAATCCTCCTGCAAATGTTACTGCATGTTCTTCTGCAATACCTACATCAAAAAATCTTTTTGGATACTGTTTTTTAAAGTCTGACAACCCTGTTCCGTCAGGCATCGCTGCAGTTATTGCCACAATTTTTTTGTCCTGTTTTGCCAAATTAATCAAAGTTTTGGAAAATACCTGTGTGTAGGTCATCACTTTTACTTTGTTATCCGTTATCTGCCTTCCTGTTGCTATATCAAACTTTCCAATACCATGAAATCTTGATGGGTCATTTTCTGCAAAGGAATATCCTTTTCCTTTTATTGTTTTAACATGAATAACAATAGGATGGTCAATTTTTAAAGCATCTTCAAAAATATCAATCATTCCATTAATATCATGTCCATCAATAGGTCCAATATAGGTTATTCCAAGATCATCAAAAAGACCACCTTGTATAAAAAGATTTTTTATATTGTCTTTTGTTCTTTTAACACGTTTGGCAATTTTATTTCCAACTTTTGGAATTTTACTTAATGAATTTACAACGTCTTCCTTAAATTCATTATAATGCTCACCAACTCTAAATTTATTTAAATAATTTGACATACTTCCCACATTTTCAGAAATTGACATATTATTGTCATTTAAAATAATAATAAAGTTTCTGCCAAGTGAAGCTACATTATTTAATGCTTCAAGTGCCAATCCGCCTGTCAATGCCCCATCTCCAATTACTGCCACAACTTTGTCGTCGCTTTGGTTAAGTTTATTTGCCATGGCAATGCCAAGTGCAGCTGAAATTGATGTAGAACTATGGCCGGTATCAAAACTGTCGCAAGGACTTTCATGTCTTTTGGGGAATCCACTTAAGCCACCAAATTGTCTTAATTGATCAAATTCTTTTTTTCTTCCTGTTAAAATCTTATGTGTGTATGACTGATGTCCTACATCCCACACAATTTTGTCATGGGGCAAATTAAGCACTGCATGAAGTGCAATGGTCAAATCGACTGTTCCCAAATTTGAAGCAAGATGTCCACCTGTTTTACTTATTTTATCAATAAGAAATGCTCTGATTTCTTCAGCTAAAACCGGATACAGTCTTTTATCTATCTTTTTTATATCGTTTTCTTTGTTAATTTTATCTAATACCTGTTTCATTTTTCTGTATTAATATCCTTTCAAATAAAGAATATTCTATTTTTCTCTATTTATTAATTTTATAATTAAAGCTTTCAAAAATTCATTTTTTTCATCTAATGTATCCAACAGTTCAACAGCTGACGAAGACAATTTTTTCACGTCATCTTTCGCTTTTTCAAGACCACATAACGAAACATATGTTGTTTTATCATTTTTTTCATCACTAAGAACAGGCTTTCCAAGTTTCTCCGTTGTACTTATTATATCCAAAATATCATCCTGGATTTGGAAAGCTATGCCAACGTTATTGGCAATATTTTCAACGGTGTCAATTTGAGTCTGTGTAGCCCCTGCAAGTATTGCTCCTGCCATCATTGAAGCTTCAATTAAAGCTGCGGTTTTTAAATTATGAATATACATTATTGTATCTAAATCTATTTTTTTACCTTCACTTATAACATCAACAGTCTGACCTCCTACCATTCCATATATACCGGCTTTTGTGGCAATCACGTTCATAGCCTGAATTGCCTTATATGGATCTTCGCTTTCTAATACTGCCTTTGTCATAATTTCATATGCATAGTTTAATAATCCATCTCCTGCTAATATACCCAAATCTTCACCATATTCTGCATGAGTGGTTTTTCTGCCACGCCTGTACTCATCATTATCCATAGCAGGTAAATCATCATGAACCAGAGAATAAGTATGTATGAACTCTATTGCCGCCATGAAAGGATAAATATTTTCGCAATCCTTATCAAACATTTTTGAAGTTTCAAGCATAAGCATTGGTCTTAATCTTTTTCCACCTGCTTTTACACTATAATTCATTGCTTCCATAATAACCTTTTGTTTATTTAATTCATTTGGCAAATAGCTGTAAATTATATCTTCAATTTCCTGTGTTTTTTCATTAAGCTTATTATTAAAATCCTGCATATTAATCTCCCGGTTTATTCGTTAATAATTTTTATCTGTTCCTCAATTTTTTCAATCTGTGAATTGCAGTCTTTTATCAAATTCAAGCCTTTGTTGTACAAATCAAAAGACTGCTCCAATGTAATATCTTCTTTTTGCATATTTGATATAATATCTTCAATATTCTGAAAATTTTCTTCAATGGATTTTTTATTGCTCATTCTCTACTCCTGCTATTTTTTTATATACTTTTGCCTTTACAACTCCATCTTTTAATGTTAAGGAAATTCTTTCATCAATTTCTACATCATTGTATGACTTTAAAGGTCTTTTATTTTCGTCTGTAACATAAGCATATCCTTTTGATATCCTGTTAAGTGGTGATAATCCGTTTAATCTCTCAGCATATACTTCTAGGGAATGTTTTCTTGAAATTAATATATTATTAAAACTTTCGCTTAATCTTGTAAACAATTCATCTGTATATTGCTTTTTATTCTGTAACTGATTAATCGGATTAAAAACATCAAGTTTTGTCTGATAATATTTCAACTTATTTTTAGTTTTATCCACAGAATGGTTTAACAATGTAATAAGCCGCTGATTGTAATGCATCATATTTATTCTAAATTCATTGTAATCAAATACTGCAAGTTCAGCCGCTGCAGATGGTGTAGGTGCTCTCATGTCTGCCGCATAATCTGCTATAGTAGTATCTACTTCATGACCTACTGCTGAAATAATAGGAGTGCTGCAGTTAAATATTGCTTTTGCAACTATTTCTTCGTTGAAAGCCCACAAATCTTCAATGGAGCCTCCACCTCTGCCAACAATTATAACATCCAAATCCATTTCATCTAAGCATCTTATACCATTTGCTATATTTTGTGCTGCACCCTCTCCCTGAACAAGACTTGAATACAAATATAATTTTACATAAGGATTTCTCCTTTTTGTAATATTCATTATGTCCTGAATGGCTGCTCCTGTTTTTGCAGTACATATACCAATTTTTAATGCATATTTTGGTATTGGCTTTTTGTACATGGCATCAAACAATCCCATTTCAGCCAATTCCTTTTTTAGTTGTTCATATCTTTGATATAAAAGTCCTGAGCCTTCTAATGTAATTTCCCTGGCATAAAGCTGATACTTTCCTGCCATTTCGAATACACTAATACTACCTGTCACAACAACTTTTTGTCCTTCTTCTAAAGAGAATTTAAGACCATTTCTATTTCCTTTAAACATAACAGCTGACATAACGCCTGTTTTATCTTTTAAAGTGAAATAAATATGGCCTGATGAATGATAGGTACAATTGCTGATTTCACCTTTTACGCAAATATTAGTCAGCATAAAATCCTGACTAAACATTTGCTTTATATAAGTGTTTACCTGACCTACAGTATATATAGATGGCATACTATTCTCCATTCTGATTATTATAATAAACGTTCATCTTTAAAAAAACTTTGCTAAAATACCATTAATAAAAGCCGGTGAATCATCACTTCCGTATTGTTTTGCAAGCTCAACTGCCTGATCAACAGCAACTTTTTTAGGAATATCTTCATCTATAGCCATTTCATAATATGCAAGACGTAATATATTCAAATCTGTCTTTGACATTCTTTCTGTTTTCCAGCCTATTGATACTTTGTTTATTTTCTCATCAATTTCAGGAATTAAATCACTGATTTTCTTTACTCTTTCTGTAATGTAATCCTTGTCTTCTTCTGATGCATTTTCTAAATTATCTAAAAACAGGCTACACTGCTTTGGCATTTCTTCAACATTGTGAAACTCATTGCAAAACAATAACTTGAATACATATTCTCTTGTTTTTACTCTGTTCATTGTTCCTCCTATATATTACAAATATATTATCTGATAAAAAGGGTGTCATAAAGACACCCCTAAAAAAATCACATTAATCTGATATAACATTTGAAATGTTAACATTTACATTAACAACTTCAAGTCCTGTCATGTTTTCAACAGTATTTTTTATTTTATCCTGTACCTTTTTAGAAATCTCTACTATATTGTCATTCATTTTTAAAACAATAGAGACATCTATCATCACATTTTTTTCATCCACATCAACTCTGACTCCCTTAGAAATTTTCTTCATTCCCAATTTTTCAACTATCTCAGATGTAATGTTTCCTGCCATTCCAACTACACCGTCAACTTCAAGAGCTGCCATGGCTGAAATCACTGCCAAAACATTGTCATTAATGTTTACTTCTCCTAGGTCAGAATTGTCATGTATTTTATAAGTGTTTTTCTCGTTATCCATTATTAAACCTCCATGTCTGATTCAAACTGTAAAACTAAAAACAGTATAACATTTTACAACTGTTTTTACAACTATTTAAAACAGCAATGAAATACACTGATATTAAATGCAAAACTAATTTACAGAGCGTTTACTGAACACCTGTAACAACCCATTTTCCATTTTTTGTTGAAGCTGTAACAGTAAAACCGTCATAATAGAAAAATCCGTCTGATTCGCCTTCCTCTAAGCAACTGTCAGCTTTATCAAAACTACTGTATTTTCCAATTTTTGCTGTCAGAGAATCCAATGATTTTCCAATATATTTCTTTGCAATTGCTTTATTATTTGAACCTGCTGTCCTTTTCTCTGTTTTCTTTTCTTTCTTTTTTACAACTTTCTTTGTTACCTTTCTTGTAGTTGATTCAACCTTCTTTGCAGTTGTTTCTGCCACAGTAGTTGGTTTAACCGTTGTTGTTACTTCTTCAGTTGTTGTTTTCTGTGTTGTTGTTTCCTTTTTGTGCTTTTTATGAGTTTTTGCTTTTGTTGTTTCTGTAGCATGTGATGTTGTTTGAGCAACTGTTGTTACTTCTGATTCACTCTCAGTTGTAGCTTTTGTATTTCCTTCATTTGAATCACTTTGTCCACATCCCACGCTTAAAACCATTGTTCCTGCCACTATAAATGCTAATATTTTTTTCTTCATCTTTTTGTCTCCTTTATTGTATCTTTATATTTGTTTTAATTCCGGATGAATATAATTTATCATTCTTTTGTGTAATTACATCTATATCGTATACTCCTGATTTGATTTTATCAATGTTTAAATATAATCCATAACAATATCCGTTATTGTTATCCACCTTATAAACCGGTGCAGGAAATGCCTCGAATATATAACTACTACTTTCATTTTTAAATCTGACAAGAATTTTTCCATCATCACTTATATAATTCTTATCAATTTTTCCTGATATTGGAAGGTATTCATCCATTTCACCTATTTCTAAAGTAGTTTTATTATCTTCTGTTTCTTTTACAGGTGAACTGATTAGCCTTTGGGGTGCCTCCATAATGGGAGCTTCATTTATCAAATGTGAAATATGTCTTTCCACAAGTTCAATAACTACATCATCTGCATTGTTACTATCCTGTAAAGTCCAATTGTAAGGAACAGCTTTCGTAAAATATCCGCTATGATACTCATCTGCTACAAACGGAATAAGTGCATTTCCAAAAGAATCTCTATACATAAGTATAGATCCGTTTTTATCATTATTTTCAGTTTTAATGGAAATATCTGTTACCCTTTTCATTGGAGACACAACCTTATAGTTGTGTTTTTTATTGTAGATAATATTGTCATCCTTTTTGTTTCCCATTGGATAAAGCATTTCATACAAATCACCTGAAAAATTATTCTTTATTGTATATTTTTCATTACTGTAATCATAATGTTCTTTTTTTAAATATAATAAGATATAATCGCATGCTATTGCTGCACCCTGGTTATTCCAATGAGTATCCAACTTGTGATAAACTTCTTTTCTTGATTCTTTGATTTTTTCATCTAAAAATACTGTATTAATTTTGTTTTTCCCTAATAATTCTTTTAGCATTGCATAATTATTTTTCTCAGATACTTTAACATATCTTGAGGGCATAAACTGGGGATAAACAGTATTTTTATTTGGTGCTATCGTAAACAGGAAATTTTTTCCCTTCTTGTTTGTATTTTCCTGTAACAAGTATAACACACGAGCACAACTGTTTAATTGTCTTTTGGTAAGAACATTTTGTCCCAGATAGTCATCCAAACTGTCTCCAAAAAATAAGTATCCATTCTTTCCTACTATTACTTCCTTATTGCCTGATTCCCTGAATACGTTTTCCTTTATTAATGCATCAGCCTGTATCATATTTTGTCTTAAGGCAAAATTGTCAGCAAAATAATCTGTAAGCTGGTCAAAATATTTCATGTTCAAGTTTCCATTCTCAGTAATGCTTGGAAGATTCTGTATTTCTCTTTTTTCAATTGTTTTGTCTGTTTTAAAAAACAGCATGCCTATGGAAGGAAAACATATTATCACAAAAAATATAATTATAAATATCTTTTTTTTCATCATCTTCTCCTTCTAAAACCTAAAGTAAATAAACGGATTGTATGTTGCTGTAGCAAGATTCATAATGCAAAGTACAAGTAAAACAATATCTGCCACATAACATATTACCTCTGCTTTTTCATTTCCAATTTTAGCTATTATTTTATTTTCAAAACCTTCACGTAATGAGTACGAAAAAAGGATTGCCAATATAAGTATAAAAGCATAATATGGGCTAAGCAGCTGTAATACATAACTTATTGAATTTATATTTACATTGAAAGCCGTAAACATATTTTTAAGCATTTTAAGTCCGTAACTTACATTGTCAGCCCTAAACATTACAAAGGCACTGATTACAACAATCCATGTAAGAATATTACTAATCACTTTATTTTTTATTTTTATTACTTTTCCAACAGTATCTTCAAAAACATTAGCTACACCATGAATCATTCCCCATATAATAAATGTCCAGTTTGCTCCATGCCAAAGTCCTGTTAAGAAAAATACTATCAGCTTATTTATTTCACAACGTACTTTTCCTTTTCTGTTTCCACCCAAAGGAATATAAACATATTCCCTAAACCACAAAGATAAAGAAATATGCCATCTACGCCAGAAATCCTTTATTCCTGTTGCTTCATATGGATGACAAAAATTTTCGTTAAATTCAAAGCCAAATATCTTTGCCATACCTATGGCCATATCTGAATATCCACTAAAATCATAATAAATTTGTAGTGTATATGCTATAGCTCCTAACCATCCTACAATAAAGCCATACCCGGATATGTCCAACGCAAAAATTTTGTCAGCAATAAGACCGGTTCCATTGGCTATAATAAGTTTCTTTGACAGCCCCCTTATAAATCTGCTTATTCCTTCAGCAATCTTGTCTACATTGGTTGTACGGTTTTTAATCTGTTTTTCAATTTCATTGTATCTGATAATTGGGCCTGCAATCAACTGTGGGAAAAATGAAATATATAACATCAGATTAAACAGATTTTTCTGTACCAGACTGTCATCTCTATACACATCTATAACATAGGACAAAGCCTGGAATGAAAAAAATGAAATTCCAATAGGTAAAATTATTGTGGGAATTTTAATATTTATGTTTCCTATGTAATTTACATTTTCTAATATAAATGCTGTATACTTAAATACGCATAAAATTCCTATGTTAAGAATAACAGCCAACACAAGTATAAATCTTTTTCTGATAAGAAACTGTCTGTGTTCTAAAAAACTAATAAGAAGTCCCAATAGGTAATTAATAATAATTGAACCTATCATCAAAAAAACATATACCGGCTCTCCAAATCCATAAAAAATCAAGCTGGCAACTATAAGCAAACCATTTCTAATCTGTAGATTTTTTATAATAAAATATAATCCACACACTATTGGTAAGAAAACAAACAAAAATATTGCCGAACTAAAAACCATGTCCTTCTCCTAAAATTATATTTTTCTTTTGTCTATTGGATGACAATTATAATTACCATAACTTAAATTATAGTATTTATTATAATCCTTTGCCCTTGCAAACAATGCATCATATACTCTGTTATTTAATTCCATCCATGCATGTGAGCTGTCATGAGCTACATATACATTTTTGTACCCTGCTTCATGTACAAGAAATGCAAGTGCTGCCGATTCTGAAACGCAACATCCATCTCCATGGTCAAAAATATCATTTGCAAATGTAGACTCCCAACCTTTTTGCTTGTACATTTTGCTTAACAATCTGTATCTTCTGTATGGCTTCTTTGCAATCCAGTCGAAGGCTTTTCTTAGTTTCTGACTTTTAGAATCATTATAACTTGTTATTGATTCCAAAGTATTTTTTGCCTTAATCATAGTGTTTATTTTGTTAATATTTACTTTTTTCTTTTTTGCTTTACCTTGTTTGTTTAATTTTATACCATCAACTTTTGTATTCTTATACATTTTTCCTGATGAACGGTCAAAATAATAGTAATCTTTTTTATATTTTTTCCATCCTTTTGCCATTACACCATTTTTATCAAAATAATAGATTTTATTTTTTACTGTAATAAACTGTTTTTTTGCCTTTTTTCCATTTACTCTGCAATAAGTTTTACCTTTTTTTGTTTTAAAAGTAACTTTTAACTTTTTTACTTTTTTCTTCTTTTTTCCTATATGTTTCTTTGTTGTTTCACTAGATGTTGTTGTTTCATTTTCCTTTGTGCCGTTTGTTGTTGATGCTGCAGTAACAGTGACCATAATGGCAAATACCATTAACATTGTCAAAATAACAATCCTTTGCACTTTCATTCTTTTTTTCATTTTGTATTCTCCTTTTTTTGTTTTAAATTTGATATTATTTTGATATTTTCCTACTAAATAATATCATTAAAAATATAATTTGCAATAGTATTCTGACAATATGTGAATATATTTCATAATCTATTATTCTTTGTTAATTTTTGTAAAAATGTTGTAATTATATTGTTATATATTTCCCTCTATAGATATATATTTTTAACATTTTACTTTAGTTTTTGACACAAACAAAAAGAAAGGTCAGACTTTTTAGAGTCACCTACGACACCTTAAGTCCAGCCTTTCTTTCTTTTAATATTGTTACTGAAGTCTTTCAATCATTTCAACTAATGTGTCAACATTTTCAAAGTTTTCTTCAGTTTTTTCTTCCATTGTGATTTCAATGTCAAACTTGTCTTCAAGTTCTGCAATAAGTGCAATGATGTCCATAGAATCTAAATCTTCCGCAAGATTCATATCTTCATCTTCAACATCAATATCAGGAACAATCATTTCTAAAATTTCAATAACTTCATCTCTCATATTTCTTGCCTCTTTTTCTTAATATTTTAGGAAATATCATCCTTAAGTATATGTTTATCATATTATTACTTAGAATTCAATTCCTTTAATTTTTTTCTTATAATTTTTCCATTAAAAGTTCTTGGCACCTCATCTATAACCTGGAATACCTTTGGAACTTTTATTCCTTCCAATTTGGAATTCATATATTTAACCAGCTCCTTCTGATCAAACTCATAACCATCATTTAAAACAACAAACAACTTTGGTGCTTCCCCTGTAATATCATCAGGAATAGGAATACATGCGCTTTCCTTAATCATTTCATGAGCATCAACTACTTCTTCAATTTCTGTTGGAGCTATTTTAATACCACCCATATTAATAACTTCACCCTGTCTTCCAAGTAAATATACAAATCCGTCCTCACCTAAGTACCCAACATCATTTGTATAAACAACACCGTTATCATCAAGAACTTCCTTTGTAAGTTCAGGCTCGTTAAAATATCCACGCATATTCATCTTACCAACAAATCCTAAAAATCCCGGTTTATCAGCTGTAGTATGTTCAATTACATTTCTGTTTTCATCTACAAATAAAACCTTAACATTTACAGCAGGTTTTCCGATGCATTTTTCTTTATCACCATATTTACTAAATTCATGTGCAATAACGCATCCTGATTCAGTAGAGCCATAAATATTAAAGAATCTTGTATTTGGAAACATTTCTAAAAGTAATTCCTTATTTGTTTCAGACAATGGTGCTGAACCAAACTGAATGTACTTAAGCTGGTCTTTGTATTTTCCAAATCTATCTTTTGCAAACTTTAATACCTGCTCTAAAATTGCAGGAACAAATGAAATTGCATTAACCCTAAATTCATCCAATAATCTGAAGAAATCCTCAACAAACTTCACACCATCTGTAATAATAATTGCACCACCTGTATATAAGTCAGTATACATTCTTCTAAGTGCCATTGAATGATTAAGTGGTGCTGTAATAAGTTCAACATCACTACCTGTCTTTCCAATAGAACCTGCAACATTCTGTGCAATAGCTATATCATTTTGATTAATAATTTCAATTCCTTTAGACTTTCCTGTTGTGCCTGTTGTAAATAATATTTCTGAAAGTTCATCTGCTTTAGGAAGTTCAAATTCTTCAGGTGTAATAGGATTTTCTTCATCAGTAATTGCCTTAAACATTTCTTTAAGACTTATGTTTTTGATTCCTTCCTTTTTTACTCCTTTATCAGAAATATAAATGTCTGAATTAACAAAATTCATTATTTCTAAAATTCTGTCTTCCTTTATCGCCTTTTCAAGTGGGCATCCTGCAGCTCCTGCAAGCTGAATTGAAAAGAATGCACATACAAATTCAAATTTCTGCATACATCTTATTGCAATAATGTCGCCTTTTTTTACACCATTATTTTTTAAATATGTTGCACCTCTTTTAATTAATTCCCAAAACTCCTTATAAGTTGCCTGTCTCTTCTTATCAGCAATGCAAAGCTGATTTGGAGTTTCTACTGAGTATTTCTTTATTGCCTCTACAATAGATGAAACTTTATTATCCATTTTTTTACTTCCTTTCTCTTTAGAATTGTCCGTATACAAAAGCACTTGCATTGTAGCCTGATCCATAAATTCCAAGAATAAGAATTCCTGCAAATGCACCTAAATACAATGCCCATCTAAATACAATGTTCTGTTCTGCCACAACATCTCTTATAGTCTTTCCGTCCTTGTCGAACTTTTCCTGAAGCATACTTACTGCCCATACTAATACTATAAGTACAATAGATAACATAAATCCTCTTCTGTCCAGTCCAAAATTGTATAAACTTTCATCCCATAACGTATGAAGTCCTAAATTTGAGAAATCAAATGTTCTTTTTATCATTGCAATGGCCTGTCCAAATCCATCACTTGCAAGGAAAAACAATCTACCTATACAGCAAAGTAAAAATGTTCTTGCCATTCTAAACAAATTAAAGCTAAAGCATTCTGTATTAATATGCAAAAACTTGTTTAATTTCTGAATTGGCACTTCCAATAATGAACTTAAAATAATAAGTATACCATGGTATATTCCCCACAAAAGGAAACACATTGCAGCACCATGCCAAAGTCCTGTTGCAATCCATACACATGCAGCCGGAACTACAGCTGAAAATGCTCTTGAAGCCTGATTTCCCCACTTCTTTCTTGTTGTTCTGTTAATTTTTTTACATAAGCCTGACATTGAAACAGGGTATAACAAATAATCTTTAAACCAGTTTCCAAGAGAAATATGCCATCTTCTCCAGAATTCAGGCATATCTTTTGAAAAATACGGATGCCAAAAGTTCTTCTCTAAATGTATTCCTAACATTTCAGATGCACCTCTTGCAATATCCATACATCCCATCCAGTCCATGTATAACTGTATTGAATATACAGAAATTGACAAAATAAGCGGAATACCTGTTAACTGATCCCATTTTGCATTTACACCGTTTACAAATATTGCCAAACGGTCTGCAATAACCATCTTTTCAAAGTAGCCCCATAAAATAAGCTGGGCACCTTTTGTAACCTTATCATAATCAAATTTATGCTTTTGTACAAACTGTTCTGATAACTTGTTGTATCTGCCAATTGGCCCCTGTATTATATGTGGAAAATATGTTACAAATGTGGCAAACTTAAACACATTTGTTTCTGCCTTGTATCTTTTCCAATATATGTCAAGAATATATCCAATGGACATAAATGTGTAAAAAGATATACCAAGAGGTAAAACAAAGTTAAATTCCTTTGACCAGTTAAGGCCAAAATTCTTTAATAGTGCTGAAACTCCTGTCAATGCAAAATCTGCATATTTAATTACGCATAAAAGACCAAGATTAATTAAAAGATCAAGCCATAATAATCTTTTTCTTTTTCCTGTGTATTTTTTCTTAAATGCTTTTTTCTCATCTTTCGCAAAATCTGATTCTGCAATAATTCTTTTTTCTTCATCATGTAAAAACTGTATTCTTCCTGCAAGCAGATATGTGCTTGTTGCAGTAACTAAAATAAATACTATATACTTTGGTCCTGAAAACAAGTAAAAAGCAATACTTGCAACTAACAATAATACCCACTGACACTTTCTAAATGCAGTGTAGTATAGAAAAATGACCAATAGCAAAAATGGTATAAATGTTAAAGTTGTGAAATTCATTGTTTATTCTCTACTTTCTCTTCCTATTTTTACTGTATCGTTATCCATATATAAATATATTGCATCTGCTACGGACTTAAGTTTTTTATTATAAACCACAATGTTAAATCCTGAAGTATTTAAATATTTATATGCATTATTATCAATTCTCATGGAACAGTTACCATTTTGAGTTGTAATTGAAAATGATGTTCCATCATCAAAATTTCCACCCTCTGTTGTAACTACTGTTCTACTTTTATCCTGAATTTTTTCAGTGTCAACTGAAAGCTTTTTGTCATGAACACTAATTATGTTTGAACCATACTGGGTATTCTTAAATATAGATGTATCAACACCTAATTTTTCAAGTTTGGACATCTGATTGGATGTAAAACTAATTTTAACTGAAGGTGTTCCAATAATACTTACTACATAATCGTCATCATTAATATAATCCAGGTATTTGTCAGCATCCATAATCATACACAACTTTGTATCTTTCATTGTAAGATTATAGTTTTCCATTTCCTTTGAGAAAATTTCATTAATTTTGTCATTTTTATTATTTTTATGATTTTCTAATCCATAATTATCATGTAAATATTTTCCAATATATGCTGTAACTTTCTTTGCCCCTTCAATATTTACGTGGAATGTATCAGCAGCTTCTGTTTCATAATCCAAATCAAGTTCTTTTCTAATTGATTTTAAGTTGAAATCAATATATGGAACATTTAGTTCCTGAGCATATTCTTTTACATAATTGTACTGTTTTACATTCCATGTTGAGTCAGGTGCACGATAAAATAGAAGTTTTATATTTTTTTGATTTGCAATATCTACAAGACGTTTTAAATAATCTCTATTTGTGCTATTGTAAGTACCTGTAGCATCAGGATTTTCATCAAAGCCGTCATACAAACCTTTTTCAGCCTTTGTAGCACTGTAACTGGCTCTGTATTTAAATATATCATACAAAGCAGCAAAACCTCTTGTATAACTTTTATCATTTCCCTTTATAAAATCAAAATCATCATATGACAATTCTGACCATCTGCTATGATATAGTTCCAGCGGGAACAGGTATTCCATCAAATTAACTTCCTCATCTGTTCCATCAAGTATTTTACTACTGTTTTTGTATTCCAGGGCATACTGAAGTTTGTTTTTACCCTCTTTCATATAATCATAGGATTTTCTACCTTTTTCTTCATCTTTTGCCGAAACACGTCCAAGTGCCTTTATGTCAATTACTACAACTTTTGGACTTTGAGTTTTTAATGCTTCTTTAAACCAAAAAAATGTACCTACCATAGGTTGGGACATAACACCTAAGTTATATCCTGAAATACCATAATCGTTGTATAATTGATATGGGTCAATGGAGGCTGCGGTAACGCTTGATCCGAAAAACAATACATCTGTAGTATTTTTTTCAAGATCGTAAAAACTATTGTTTGTTTTTGCTGACTGCCATCTGTTTTCCAGCCACTTTGGCTTTAATAAATCAGTAAGATAACTTACCATTAAAACAGCTATAAGGCAAAAGCATATTACTTTAGTAATTCTACATATTTTTGTCTTCATTTATCCATCTCCATGTTGATATGTTATTTTTTGTTTTAAAATATGATTAAATTAAACAAAAATAATCACTGTATTTTAAAACGCACACACACCATAAAATATCACATGATTATATAAAATACAATAAAAAAATACACTTTTTATGTCTTCTAATTTTTATCATTTTTAGTTATTATAGTGAAGAGATACGTTAGAAAAACCAAGAAGGAGATTACAATGAAAGAAAAATTTATCAGTAGCATTACATTTATATTTGTCATTCTATTTACTTTTGGCTTTACATCTGTTGCTAATGCTGATTCAACAACCCCATCTACAGATTCCACAATTAATATTTTATTTATTGGTAATAGTTCTACATATTACAATCGCATGCCTTTAATGGTAGAAGGTTTGGCAGATGCAGACGGAATTGATGTACATGTACAATACGTTGCAGCTTCAGGGTACAAATTATCCCAATACGCAACTGAGGGAAATCCATACAATATTCAAATCGAGTCAGCCCTTAATTCAACAAAATGGGATTATGTTGTTCTTCAGGAGCAACGTGTAGATATAATGCAAAATCTTGACAATTCAATAGATGCAGTTAACACTTTAAAAGAAAAAATAGATATTAATGGTGCCAAAACAATTTTGTTTGCAGCTCAAACTGACTACATCGGAAGAGATTTTAATATAAATGATCAGTCAATATATTTGGATCAATTGTCAATACAGCAAATCTATACAAGAAACTATTTTAAAATAGGAAATAAGATTTCAGTACCTGTTGCAACAGCAGGATATAATTTTAGCCGTTGTCTTAATGAATACCCTGAACTTAACTTATATAATAGTGATTTATTGCATCCTACAGTTCTTGGCAGTTATTTATCTGCCTGTACTATTTATAATACTATTTTCAATAAATCACCATATAATAACGGATATCTTCCCGGAACAGATTACAAAAATGCTGATTTAATTGAAAGTATTAATTCAGAAGACGCAAGAAAAATTCAAAGTATAGCCGATCCAACAATTAAATTATCTACCAATTATATTGAGTTAAAAAAAGGACATGCTGCCACTTTAAAAGGAACATTAAATTATAATAGCGAAAATTCCGGTTTGTTGGGATTTAGCAATACAATTCAATATTTTTCATTAAATACTGATTATGTATCTGTAAATCGTCTAAACGGAACTGTTACTGCTTTAAAAAACGGTGAAACAATGGTTATGGCTACAGCAGACAACGGTGCCATAAATCTTTGTACCGTAAATGTTGTACAGCCCTCTACTGCTTTTATTATTAAAGAAACTGGTATAAAAAATTTGCATAAAAAAGATATATTTACATACACTACAACTTTAGAGCCTGTAGATACAACAGATAAAATCACTTGGACAAGCAGCAATAATGATGTTGTTTCAATTACAAAGGATGGTGTAATTACAGCCAAGAAAATCGGGACTTCTACAATCACTGCAACTACTGACAGCGGTATTGCGCTTAAAAGATATATAAGAGTAAAATTAAAAACTCCAAAGGCACCAAAAGTCAAACAGCTTACTACTCCTTCAAAATCATACAAATATCGCAATGTAAGAGTAACCTGGAAGAAAAATACTAACGCTGTAAAATATTATGTTTATAGAAGAAAAAAAGGATATTCAAGTTATAAAAAAATTGGTACAACAACAAAAACAACATTTGACGACTCAAACAAACGTCGTGGTGCTACATTCTATTATAAAATAGTGTCCGTATATTCTAATGAAAAATGCAACAGTTTTAAATCACCTTATGGTAAAATTACTGTTAAATAATAGATTTTTTTAACATTGTATAATTACTTGTAATAGTTGAGAATTATCTATTACACCAGGAAAGAGGCTTCCAAGTATCATCCTTTGAAACCTCTTTCTTTTGTTTTTTTTGAATAATTTATAATAACTTATTCTACATTTTTCAACGCTTCATCCATTGGAATTTTGTTTATTTTTCTTACCTGCAATAAAGCTACAAAAAGATAACTTATTACACCTAT
>URQO01000037.1 GCA_900550135.1 uncultured Eubacterium sp. | reverse complement strand
CAGTTCATCCAGTACTTAGAAGAAGACAACAGACCACAGGTTTCATTAGATGTAAACTTTGAAAACGGAATGGGAGTATCTGTTGGACGTTTAAGAGAAGATACAGTATATGATTACAAGTTTGTAGGATTATCACACAACACATTAAGAGGTGCTGCAGGTGGAGCTGTATTATCAGCTGAACTTCTTGTTGCAAAGGGATATATCGAAGCAAAATAATATAATCATACATTAATGAAAATTATTTACTAAAACATTATATAATATTAAAAGAGCATTACTTTAAATATGTATCTGGTAATGAATAATAATAAAAAAGTGTATGGTCTTTTTTCAAAAATTAAAAAAATTACCTTATAATTAAATAAAAATTTTGTTTTACTATGGACTATTTTGTCATTTTATGAGAAAATAGTCCATAGTTGCGGTTAGAAGCAATTTTTATTACATATATTTCGAAAGGAGTATTTATTCAAATGATTTATTCAAAAGAAGTTGAAATGATGTGCCCAGTAGCTAAGGGTGCAAAGCATGAACCTGCTCCAATCCCAGAAGAAGGTAAGTGGGTTTATTCAAAAGAAATCAAAGATATTTCAGGTTTTACACATGGTGTTGGCTGGTGTGCTCCACAGCAGGGTGCCTGCAAGCTTACATTAAATGTTAAAGAAGGTATCATTGAAGAAGCATTAATCGAAACAATTGGTTGTTCAGGTATGACACATTCAGCAGCTATGGCAGCTGAAATTCTTCAGGGAAAGACTATTCTTGAAGCTTTAAATACTGACTTAGTTTGTGATGCTATCAACACAGCTATGAGAGAATTATTCTTACAGATTGTTTATGGTAGAACACAGAGTGCATTCTCAGATGATGGTTTAGTAGTAGGTGCCGGACTTGAAGATTTAGGAAAAGGTCTTCGCTCACAGGTTGGTACAATGTATGCTACAAAAGCAAAAGGTGTTAGATATCTTGAAATGGCAGAAGGTTATGTTACAGGTATCGCTCTTGATGCTGATAATGAAGTTATTGGTTACCAGTTTGTTAGCTTAGGAAAGATGACAGACTTTATCAAAAATGGTGATGATCCTACAACAGCTTGGGAAAAGGCAAAAGGTCAGTATGGTCGTGTTGATGACGCTGTTAAGATTATCGACCCAAGAAAGGAATAGGAGGTAACAACAATGGCATTATTTGAATCATATGAAAGAAGAATTGATCAGATTAATTCTGTTTTAAATAGTTATGGTATTGCTTCAATTGAAGAAGCTGAAAAGATTACAAAGGACGCTGGACTTAACGTATATGATATGATTAAAGGTATTCAGCCAATTTGTTTTGAAAATGCATGCTGGGCTTACACAGTAGGTGCAGCTATCGCTATTAAAAAAGGTTGTAGAAGAGCTGCTGACGCTGCTGCTGCAATCGGTGAAGGTCTTCAGGCTTTCTGTATTTCAGGTTCTGTTGCTGACCACAGAAAAGTAGGTTTAGGACATGGTAACCTTGGAAAGATGTTACTTGAAGAAGAAACAGAATGTTTCGCATTCCTTGCAGGACACGAATCATTCGCTGCAGCTGAAGGTGCTATCGGTATTGCTGAAAAGGCAAACAAAGTACGTAAGAAACCTTTAAGAGTTATCTTAAACGGTCTTGGAAAAGATGCTGCACAGATTATCTCAAGAATTAACGGTTTCACATATGTTGAAACAAAATATGACTACAAAGCAGCAAAATTAAACGTTGTATACGAAAAGCCATATTCAGATGGACTTCGTGCAACAGTTAAGTGCTACGGTGCTGACGATGTTCAGGAAGGTGTTGCAATCATGCATCATGAAAACGTTGGTGTATCTATTACAGGTAACTCAACAAACCCAACAAGATTCCAGCATCCGGTTGCAGGTACATACAAGAAGGAATGTATCGAACAGGGCAAGAAGTACTTCTCAGTAGCATCAGGTGGTGGTACAGGACGTACACTTCATCCAGATAACATGGCTGCAGGTCCTGCTTCATATGGTATGACAGATACTTTAGGACGTATGCATTCAGATGCACAGTTCGCAGGTTCATCATCAGTTCCAGCTCACGTTGAAATGATGGGTCTTATCGGTGCAGGAAACAACCCTATGGTTGGTATGACAGTTGCTGTTGCTGTAAGCGTACAGCAGGCTGCTGATGAAGGTAAATTTTAATTAAATTAAACCATAATTTAAGGATTTTCCTTATGTAATTAGAGGCATCTTCGGGTGTCTCTTTTTATATACTTATTTAAACAATACAACTCTATCACCTGACAATAATCTGGTATTTCCATCAGGAATCAGATTATCAGGACCACGTTTGATTAACGCAATCAATACATTGTCAGGAAGATTTAACGACTTGATTTTTTTATCGTTCCACTTATGAGAATTGGTAATCAAGATTTCTTTTAAGTTTTCTTTTCCTGAAGGTTCATAAGAAGGAACGCTTAAAATCACACTGTCTCTTTCAAGTATTAATGAAGGAAATACAGAATAAGTAAAAGTAAAAATATATAAAAGATAAGTCATTTGTGCTAAAATATCATACAGAAATATGATGTAAAAATAAAAGGAACAACTATATGAAAAAAATTACAATAGGAATTGTGGCTCATGTTGATGGTGGAAAAACAACATTGTCGGAGGCACTTTTATATATAACAGGAAAAATTAGAAAATTAGGAAAAGTAGACCATAAAGATGCATATCTCGACACTTTTCAGATGGAAAGAGACAGAGGTATCACTATTTTCTCAAAGCAGGCCATTATGGAGTATAAGGATATGAGACTTGTTTTACTTGATACTCCGGGGCATGTGGACTTTTCAGCAGAAATGGAAAGAACGTTGTCTGTTCTTGACTATGCTGTTTTAGTTGTTAGTGGCAGTGAAGGCGTGCAGGGGCATACTGAAACTTTATGGAAGCTACTTGACAAATACAACGTTCCAACGTTTATTTTTGTAAACAAAATGGATATGCCAAATGTTAGTGGAGACTTTTTATTACATGAGTTAAAGGATAAGTTTGGTGATGAAGTTGTAAGATTTCCGGCAGGAGTGGGAACTTATGAAGATATAGCCATGTGCAATGATGATTTGTTTGAACAGTATATGAATGGAGGAGAGATTACCGATACTACTATTTCAGAGCTGATTTACAACAGAGAGTTATTTCCCTGCTTTTTTGGTTCGGCACTTCAGCTTGATGGTGTGGAAGAATTGATTGAAGGTCTTTATGCTTATACATATGAGCCGGTTTATAATGAAGATTTTGGTGCAAAGATTTACAAAATTACAAAGGACAATAATAACAACAGACTTACTCATATGAAAATTACAGGTGGAAGTCTAAAGGTAAAAGACTTATTATCAGGAGAAAACGGTGCAAAGGAATGGAGTGAAAAAGTAAATGAAATTCGTGTTTACTCTGGTGAAAAATATGATTCCATAGCAGAGGCAACTCCCGGAGACATTGTCGCTGTTACAGGTCTTACTGAAACATATCAGGGTGAAGGATTGGGCTTTGAAAATGAAATTATTAAACCTAGTCTTATTCCTGTTCTTGCCTATAAGATTATTGTACCATCAGGAGTTAATATTAATCAGGTTTATAAGCAGTTAAAGGAAATAGAAGAGGAAGAACCTACTCTTAAGATTACATGGAATGAGGAAAAACATGAACTTACTGCAAATGTAATGGGAGCCATTCAGATTGAAGTTTTAAAAAGTATTATAAAGGAACGTTTTAATCTGGATGTTGAATTTGGTGCAGGAAGTATTTTATATAAAGAAACAATAAAGGACATCGTAGAAGGAATCGGTCATTTTGAACCATTAAAGCACTATGCAGAGGTACATCTGTTGCTAGAACCGGGACTACCGGGCAGTGGACTTACATTTAACTCTTCAGTTAGCGAAAATCTGTTAAGTAAAAACTGGCAAAGACTTATTCTTACTCATTTGCAGGAAAAGATTCATAGAGGTGTTCTTACAGGTTCGCCTATTACAGATATTTCCATTACTTTAATAGGTGGAAAAGCCCATTTGAAGCATACAGAGGGTGGAGATTTCAGACAGGCTACATACAGGGCAGTAAGACAGGGACTTAAAAAGTCTGAGTCCGTTCTTTTAGAGCCTTATTATGATTTTGTTTTAACAGTTCCACAAGAAAACGTAGGAAGGGCAATGACAGATATTAGCAATATGGAGGGCAGTATGAATCCACCAGAGACAAAGGGAGAAAAATGTGTTCTTACAGGTTACGGTCCTGTGTCTACAATGTGGAATTATATAAATGATGTAAACGAATATACCCATGGACTTGGAACTTTAACTCTTAAGTTTAAAGGATATGCGCCTTGCCACAATGCTAATGAAGTTATTGAAAATATAGGATATGACAGCGAAAGTGATTTGGCAAATCCTACAGGTTCAGTATTTTGTGCCCACGGTGCTGGCTTTAATGTTCCATGGAATGAAGTTGAAAATTATATGCACATAAAAACATCCATAAATTTAAACGTGGCAGATGATACAAATTATTCAATGCAAAATTCTGTTAAACAACCTGTTGCTAAAAAGAAAGTTACAGACAGTTATGTAGCAGACAAGGAATTAGAAGCAATTTTTGAAAAAACTTTTGGACCAATTAAAAGAAAGCGTTATTCAGAAACACAGGTAAAAACATACAACAAGCCT
Organism: uncultured Eubacterium sp.; assembly: GCA_900550135.1. GTDB lineage: Bacteria > Bacillota > Clostridia > Lachnospirales > Lachnospiraceae > Eubacterium_G. Next base: position 13,760 of record URQO01000037.1, on the reverse strand, counting down.
GCAAAAAAATACAAGGGAAAAACAAATAATAATTTGCCTGAATGTATTTTAGTTGATGGATATAATATTATTTTTGCATGGGACGAGCTTAAAAACATAGCTTCAAAAAACATTGACGGGGCAAGAGACAGATTGCTTGATATTATGTCTAATTATCAGGGATATAAAGGCAATACCGTCATTGTGGTATTTGATGCCTACAATGTGGAAAGACACAAGGAGACTATATATAAACATAACAATATATATGTGGTATTTACGAAGGCAGCTGAAACAGCAGATATGTACATTGCAAAAACTACTCACAAAATGGCAAACAAGTATAAAGTAACAGTTGCTACATCAGATGCTTTAGAGCAACTTATTATTATGGGGCATGGCGCACTAAGAATGTCAGCTATGAATTTTAAAGAGGAAGTTGACCTTGTAAATAAGAAAATTGAAGAGAGCATTAGTGGCGTAAGCCGTCTTGAAAATTATTTAATAAAAGAGTAACTATAATATGAAAAAAATGAAGGATAATAGTTAATGTATTACAATATTTTTATACTATTTGTTATACATATAACTTATTATCCTTTACTTTTTTATTAAAATCTAAACGTTTATGTCTGCACAATTAAACTAAAAACATTAAAAAAAGCAGACTTGTAAAAGGAAATTCTCATTGTAATACTGATAATCATATGATACGATTTAAATATGATAGTGAGGTGTTATCTCTTTTGATATTAAGATTAAGTTCTAGATGTGATATTAGTAATTATGGGAACGGAAAATAATTTGTGAATATTAATACCACAACAGAATTATATGAAACAGACTTTACAGGTCTGACAAGTGCATAATCCTCTGGGCTTTCATATACCGTGCGAGCTCAGTGCTTTCAAGGTTGTAGTAGCCTGACAACAATCAAACTGCCAAATACTCATAAACTAAAATTTTCTATTTATGTATTTAATGGTTGTTCAAAATTATCCACAATATATTTAGATGGATACCCTAAAAATGTTGGGAAAGTAGATTAGAATAAAAGGAGGTAGGAAATGAAGCAGATTAGGAAAGTTTTAATACCGCTATTAATACTTGTTGTGGTAATAGGGGGAATATCAATTAATATGAATCAAAATCTAACGAATGTAAAAGCAGACACATATGGGTGGTTTAGTTACGAAATTTTAGATGATGATACTATAAAGATTACCAATTGCAATGTGATTTTTGAATCAGATGTTATGTATACAGAAGATTTAAATATTCCAAGTCAGATAGACGGCAGAAAGGTCGTGTGTATTGGAAGTTATGCATTTGCTAATTTACATCATGCAATACTTAATATTATTATTCCTAATGGAGTAACTACAATTGAAAGTCATGCATTTGAGGAGTGTAATAATATATTGTGCGTTTCAATTCCAAATACTGTAACAAGCATTGGAGAGAAAGCATTTTATAATTGCAAGGGATTAACATATATTAATATTCCAACTAATGCCACCATTGGAAAGGATGCATTTACCAATTGTGACAAGTTGAAGATTGATTATGAGACAGAGCAACCCACTGAAGTTACAACAACATCTGGAACAACAAATGTTTCAGTAGGAAAAACAAAAGTGAATAGGGTCACAAAAAAATATATTTCTAAGAAAGTAATGATTAAATTAAAGAAGATAAGTGGTGCAAAATATCAAGTCAAGATATCCATGACAAAAAAATTTAAGAAGAAAAATACAATTACTAAGAAAGTAACAAAAGCAACATTTACCATTAAAAATAAGAGAATCCAAAAAAAGAAGGTTTTGTATGTCAAGGCAAGAGCGTACAAAGTTTTAGATGGAGAAACTTATTTTGGTAAGTGGTCTAACGTGAAAAAAGTTATAATAAAAAAGTAAATAGCATTTGTACAAATATAGGACCTATGAGACTATCAATCTCATAGGTTTTATTTTTTGTACTTTTTTATAAGGGTTGTCTTTTTTCATAACTATAAAATAAAGGATAATAGTTAATGTATTACAATATTTTTATACTATCTGTTATACATATAACTTATTATCCTTTAATATTATAAATTATATTTTCTCATCCAATATCCAATTTGTAAAATATAAGCAAGCATTTGTGGACCTGCCATAAGCTGACCATACCATGGCTTACCGTAATCTTTTGGAGAGTTAATAAATTTTTCTAATTTTGTCCTGTCAACTATATTTCTTAATGAAGCATTAGAATTATATTCATCTAAAACCATTTCACCAAGTATTTTTTCATACAACGGGTCGTATGTTTTAGGATATGGAGTTTTTTTCCTATATAAAATAGAATTAGGCAGATAATCTTTTCCACATTCTACTAAAAGACTTTTTGGCTGATTGTTATAACACTTAAAAGTCCATGGAATATTAAAAACATATTCCAAAATCCTATAGTCAGCAAAAGGAACTCGGGCTTCCAAACCGGAGTACATACTACATCTGTCCATTCTTGTAAGAAGTGTCATCATAAACCATCTTACATTAAGCCAACATATTTTTCTGCGCTTGGTTTCAGTAGCATTTTCCTCTGGCAAATATTCACATTCATTTACAGATGTTTCATAGGCATTTTGAACGTATTCTTCAATATTTAAATGATTTATAAAATCATCTTTGAACAAATAAGTTCTGGCATACATGTCGTATGACCATGGAAAAGTACATTGATTTAACATATCACTTCGATGAAACCATGGATATCCACCAAAGATTTCGTCGGCACATTCCCCTGTTAGAGTTACCCTGCATTTTTCAGATACAAGTTTGCAGAAATACAACATGGAAGATTCGACATCGGCCATACATGGCATATCTCTTGCATCTACAGCTTTAAAAAGACAGTTAATTTGATTCTCATTATTACATTCTAAATAGGTGTGATTACTTCCTAAAAAGTCTTTCATAATGTCAACATAAGGTCGGTCTCTTGATACCTGAAAAGAATTAGATTTAAAGTTTTTATCATTTCCCACAAAATCAAAGGAATAAGTGTTTAATTTCTTACCGTCTAAATTTCTATTTACAACTGATGATACAAGACTTGAATCCAGACCACCGGACAAAAAAGTACAAATGGGAATATCACTAACCATCTGACGTTTAATGCTGTCAGTAATTAAATAATTACAATGTGATACTGTTGTAGCATAATCATCACTGTGGATTTTACTTTTTAGTTTCCAATAACAGTCGTCGCTATAGAGTATTTTTTTGTCACTGTCCATAGTTATGGTTAAATAATGTCCCGGCAATACTTCTTTAATAGAAGAAAATACACCATTTCCCAATGTGTGAGCGGGACCTAAACCAATAATCTCGCACCAGCTGTCATTATTAAGACTTGGTTTAATGCCATATGCAAAAATCCCCTTTATTTCAGATGCAAAAACAAACTGATTATCGCAAGTGTAGTAGTACAAAGGCTTAACACCTATGTGATCTCTTACGATAATTAATTTATTGTTATCATAAATTGCAAATGCAAAAATGCCATTTAATTCCTTAAAAATCTTAGGGCCAAAAACAAGATAACAGTAGAGAATGATTTCGGTATCGCCGGTTGTTCTAATATCAACATCATATGATGAAAGTTTAAATTTTAGTTCCTTTGAATTGTACAATTCGCCATTATACACAATAGTTGCTCTATGACCATTAAAACGCCTTGTCATAGGCTGATGTCCCCCTTTTATATCGCGGATTGACAAACGGGTGTGAGCCAAACCACAAAATCCTTCAAGAAACATATCGTCATCATTTGGACCACGGTGCTTTAAAGAGTATTTCATATTTTGCAACTTTTTTACAAGAAGGTTATGAGAATAATCTTTGAATACATCATGTTTAAATTGATAAAAACCAGCGATACCACACATAATAATCTCCTATTTTTTCATTATAAAATGGTAACATGTGGGCTTTTTATAACAGGTTGAATCTGTTTTCCCATCAATGCTTTTTCAATTGTGTCCTCAATTAAATCTACATGTGCAATCATGGAATTTGGCTTCTTGATATAATCATCCTGACCAAATGGAACAAAGAATATGTTTTTTGTGTTAAGTAGTATGCCGATATTCTTTAAATTCATTCCAAGGGCATCGTTTGTACTTAAGAAAATAACTAAAGGTCTGTTATTTCTAAGATGAGCTTTAGCTGCCATTAAAACAGGAGTGTCGCTAATTCCATTTGCAAGTTTTGACAAAGTGTTTCCTGTACAAGGGGCAATTATCAAAATATCAAGCATGGATTTAGGACCAATGGGTTCAGCAGCCGGTATAGTAGTAATTGGTTCTTTTCCGCTTATTTCTTTTGCAAGTTGTAAAAAGTCATTACATTTTCCAAAGCGACTGTCAGTTGTTGCAGCATTGTCTGAAAAAATAGTAAATAAATTTGCTTTTGTATCTGCAAGTCTTTTCAACTCTTTAAAGATTTTTTTATAGGTACAGTATGATCCTGTGATTCCAACTCCAATGTTTTTATCCTTAAAGTCATGAGCCATTTATCTCAGTCCTTTCTAAATATGAAATTATGAATTTTGCAATTAATTCCCCGGCATCTTTAGGAGAGTATTTTCCGGGAATACCAGGGCATGTAAATAAGGATAAATGATACTTATCAGCTATGGACTTGCTTAATCCATAAGGGGATGAAGCAATTTCAAAAAGAACACAGTCTTTGCTTATTTTTTCATAATGGACCTGTTTTAATTCCTGACTTGGAACCGTGTTGATAATAATGTCAAATTTTTCTACCAGTTTAACTATTTCCTCATATGGTATGGCATCATACCCAAAGGCCATTGCCTGATCAAGATGTTTTTTTGTGTGATCATATATTGTAATATTGCCACCAAGAGCATTTAATTTTTTTGCAATATTTATTCCACAGTTGCCAAATCCCATAATAAAGATATTGCTATGTGTAATAGAAAAATCTGTATGCTCAATAATATCTTTAATTAATCCCTCAGCAGTTAATATTCCATTTTCCCATACCAAATTTGAAGATTTTAACACATCTACAAATGTTCCCCCTGATTTATAAACAAATTTTTCAGGGATATTTCCACCAAAAACAGTTTGAGTTGTAATTAGTTTAATAAAAGTTGCCATTGGAAATGAAGAATAAAAATCACAGTTTAAATAATCCTTGTTTTTACATAGTGGAGTGGAACATACAATGTAATCGGAATCATTAAAATCAAAGTTTGTTTTAATGTAGGCATTGTATCCGTTTTTGTTTAAATATTCAGCTATATAATATTGTCTTTTATCCCCTGATAATACAGCAATAGGTTTCATATGCTACCTCCATGGTTTAAATTATGCAGAATATTTTTTTTAGTGAAATAGTTTTTATGAAAAAAGATACTATTTTAAAAAAATAACACCATTTTAAATGCTTATTATGTGATAAAATATGTAAGGAAAATTTTTAAATAGGAGTATTTGGGAGGAACAATGAAAATTAAAATTTTTTTGAAAAAAAGCACGTCATTAATTCTTACAGTTGCATTAATGACTACAATGTGTTCTGATTTTACAAAAAATATTTTTAACCAAAATGTAAAAGCTGACACATTACCAAAAACAACTTTAGGTGCAGGAAGTATTGGCATTGGTTCAAATGAATCAGAGGCAGCCAAGTTACCAAGACTTTCTACACAGGGAACTTACAGATTTACAACAGACAATTACAACAATAATCATCAGGCACTTGACACCAATGATTGGGCAAGCAACTGGTTGTGGGATTTAGAAGGCAACAGAGATACTGATGACACAAATGCACTGTCAGGTACAGCCTATGCTTTTCCATTAGCTTATCTTATGAAAAAAGATGGACTTAGGGTTACAAAACCAGCCATGACAAGTAATGAAACAAATGTTAGTGCATACAACATCAAAGACAATGATACATTGTGTGATTTTAAAATTTCACCGGATTGGACATGCACAAATAACAATATTGATGAAATTACAGACTGGTCATATAAGGCAGTAACATCAAATCCGTCAAACAGTTCACAGAAGATGAGCACAACCATGACCCAGGGAAGTCCATTTATGTTTATGGAATTGTCTAATTCAAATGTTATATATTTGGAAAAATTAAGAGTCACATTTCCTAGTGAAATTGTTTATGAAGGTGTATACAATGGCGCAAAGATGGTTGTATTCAGAACCAACGATATTACAAGTTCTGTAAATGGTTATCCAAGTGCAACATATCAGTATTATGCATTGTTTTTACCTGAAAATGCAAATGTTGAACATCTGGGTACAACGGATAAAACAAACAATGACAAAATCGGAAAGTTAAAGATTACTTTTTCTTCAAATGCTAAGGCATATATGTCTCTTGCGTGGTTATATGAAAGTCAGTCAAGAAATGATGACACAGGTATCTCATATGCAAAAGAGTACAGACCATATGCATTTAACTTTATAACAAATACAACTGCTGACTATTCATACAATGAAAGTACTGCTACAATATCCACAAAGTATACATATACTGTCAGCAGAAAGTCAGAAAGTACAGCAGATGGTACAATTATGGGTATTTTGTCACATCAGTATAAGTACATTTCAAATGGAACATACATGGACAATAAGGCCATAACACTTCGTGGTTACATGAAGTTTATGAAAGGTAGTACATATACTACAAACATGACATACAATGGTATTTTACCTTATATGCCAACATTATCAGGTGATGATACAGAAGGAAAACAGCAGTTACAGAATTATGTAGATAGTTTTGTAAACAAATATATGACAGGTGCAGGAAACTGGACTTTGGCAAATGATGAAGGAAATGAAACATATTATCATGGTAAAAAATTAAACCGTTCAGCACAGGTAGTTGCTGCTGCAAAGGCAATTGGCGATGAAGAAAGTGCAGACAAAGTTTTAAATGGTCTTGAAAAGAATTTAGAGGACTGGTTTACATATTCTGGAAACAGCGATAAGCATTACTTTACATATTTAGGTGAAGGTGTTGGTGCATTGCTTGGATTCCAGACTTCATTTAATGCAGTGGATCAGTTTAATGATCATCATTTCCACTATGGATATTTTATTGAATCAGCAGCCAGCGTAGGTTTATATGACAAGGCATGGCTTAACAATTACAAAGATGTTGTTAAGCAACTTGTTTATGATATAGCATGTCCTTATAGAAATAATGCAGATTGTGTTGCAGATTGTGGAAATGCATATCCATATCTTAGAAGTTTTTCACCATATGAAGGTCACTCATGGGCTTCAGGTTATGAAGACGAAAGAACAGGTAACAATCAGGAGTCAACATCTGAGGCAATTAATGCATGGGCAGGTATTATTTTACTTGGTGAACTTACAAATGATACAAAAATCAGAGATTTAGGAATTTATTTATATACAACTGAAGTTGCAGCTGCAGATGACTATTGGTTTGATAAAGATGAAGATACATACAAAATTGATTCTTCAAAATATACAGCTCCTATGGCTTCAATGGTCTGGGGTGGAAAGGCTGATTACAGTACATGGTTTGGTCAGGAGTATACACAGGGTATTCAGATTTGCCCAATAAATGCATGGTCATTCTATTTAGGTAAAAATGCAAGAACTATTACAGGAAAAGATTATATAAAGAAGTTTTATAATGCAGACAAAAATTATTCTTATGCAAAAGGTGGTAGTACAAGCAAATGGAATGATATGTGGGCAGAATACTATGCCATTGCAGATCCGGATTATGCTATGAATACAGTTTGGTCTAAGGAAGCAATCAATGATGGCGAATCACAGGCTCATACATATCACTTTATCAGATCCCTACAGGACTATGGTGCACCTGATTTGACATTTAGGTCAAATAGCCCTACAGCTAGTGTATTTAGTAAAAATGGCAAGTATACATTTGCAGTATACAACTCAGAAAACTCTGCAAAATTAGTTACATTTACAAAGGAAGACGGATACACAACTACTGTTAAGGCTGCACCAAATTCAATGACAGTTGTAAATTCAGATGAATTAAACAAATCATCTTATACAATTGAGTATTATGGAAAAGATTTAGATTCAAATTCATATTCTTTAATGGATTCTGTTGTAAAATATGCTGAAGCAGGTAGCAGTGTTGTTGCAACTGAAAAATCATTTACAGGATTTAGCGTAGATAGTAACAATTCAAACAACGTAAAAACAGGTACAGTTGATGCCAATGGCAATCTTGTATTAAAGGTTTATTACAATAGAAATACATATACGTTGTCATATGACTTAAATGGCGGTAGTAAAAATAATACAGGTTTATACCCATCATCTTATGTATATGGGGAGACAAAACAGCTTGATACTCCAAAGAAAGACGGATATGATTTCTATGGTTGGTATAAAGAAAGCACATATAATACAAAGGTAGATAAAATTTCATCAAAATTAAGTGGAAATATTACACTTTATGCAAAATGGATACCGGCAGGAACAATTTTGATAAGTGAAGATATGTATCTCACATTTGATAATAATACAAAAGGAACATTTACAATTGTAGGCGACACAAAATATTCAGCAGTAAATGTTTTATACAAAGTAGTTGACAATGAAAACACAGCAAAAGAACTTGCAGCGAATAAGGCTGAAGAAGGATTTGTTGCATGGGGCATGGAGCCAACATCAACAGGTTGGACACAAACTAAAGAATTCTCAGGAAATGTTGGTCAGTACATTGTATTTTATTTCATACGATACGACAGCGTAGGTGGCTACAAGTCAGAGTATGGTTATGGAAAGATAACTACAGGTGGAGTTTTACCTGATGAGACAACTAGTACAGCTAAAGAGACTACTGAAACAACAACTACAACAACAGTGGCACCAACTACAACAACTAAGAAACCGACTACAGAAGAAACTACTATCAATCCATCAGATATAACATCTTGGACTAATGTGGCAGGTTCAGATACTATTCAGTATTATGTACAGGGAAATAAAGATGATAAGGTTACTGTAAAGCCGGTTGTACAGGGAGATGTTATTTATATTGCATATTCTCTTGCAGCAACGTTTAACAGTGTTACATTAAATGGTGAGAATAAAGAAGTCACAGATGGAGCTTATTATAAACTTTCGCTGGCTGACATTTCAGAAAAAGGATATTATTCATTAACAGTTGAAGATTATTATAAAAATGAAAAAGTAACTATTGTATTTAAGGTTGCAAATAAGGAAGAAACAACAGTCTCTCCAACTACAACAGAAGAGACAACAACACCTGAACCTACTACAACAGCTGCACCAACAACAGAAGAAACTACTAAAAGTGATGTTATTGGCCCTATTGAAGTATTTGGACAGGTGCTCCAGAAAACAGAAGGCTATACTGCAACATTTACATGGGGAGCAAATGATTTTATTTACAATAATAATCAGTTGTTCAATGTATACGCAGATGGTGTAAAGGTACTTGAAAATGTAGTGGCAGGTGTACATTCATATACATTTGATAAGGCGGGTAATCATACTATTCGAATTACAGGTGTATTAAATGGAATGGAAACAACAGGCGTTACTTTAAATGTTGAAATAGCTGAAAGTGAAACTACAACAGAGACACCAACAACTGCAAAGCCTGAAATCATTGAAAATAATAATGTTAAAATTGAAGGATATCAGATTAGTACAACATTGGAAGGCAGTAGAGTGATTGGCTCAGTTGAACCAACTATTGAAGGCAAGAATGTTAAGTCATGGGGACTTATTTATGCCATTGTACAAAATGGTAATAACACATATGACGTAAGTAGTGATGATATGTATGTAGGTTCAACAAGTAAATATGTTTCTGCAATGGAATCAACATCGGTAGGTACACTTTCGGTAGTAATGGGTGATTCTAAAACAGCAACATATTTTGCAAGAACTACATTGTTCTCAGCAAAGACAACTGCTGAATTTAACGCAAAATATATGGTAAGAAGTTACGCGTTAATGGATGATGGAACTTACTATTACAGTAAAACATATTCATACACCGTATTTAATATAGCAAAAGTATTGTATAATTCAGGAAAAATGAACAATTATAGTGGACATAAATATTTATACAACAACATTTTGAAAGTGGTAGATTCATCATTTAAAGAAGTTGATTACAACTGGTCAAATACTATAGTAAAATAATAGAATATATTGTAAAATATGAAAGGGCAGGGATAAACTTGCCCTTTCGTTTTTTTTGTAATAAGAAAATCCTTTTGAATTACCTATTACATAAAAAACGTTCCACTAGGGATGAAAACTTGTGTGGGAAGAAAATAACTGCGTGGAAACGCACACTGGGTGTGTAGAGTGTTGTAATGGACATTCTTTGTTATAGTTAAACGAAATAATACTCTTATGTTTACTGTTTGGTGTTTTGATATCTAATATAAATTTATTAAAATTAAATTTTATAAAAAGTAATGTGTGAGTGTATTCCTTAAAAAAATGATTGGAGAAATATAAGAATTATGGATGAAAAATTGTTAGAATGGCAAAGTGAATATTTTCTTGAAAATCTTAAAATTGTTGGTTATCAGGGTGGATATCCTATTATAGAATTTAAAAGAAATAGCTATAGTTTTGAAACACTGCCTAAAAAGAAAATCGACAAAATATTACGTAGAGCTGAAATGGCTGCAGGAATGGAATTAGGGGTAGGCATAAACTTTAGAAAAACAGCATTTTTACTGATAAATGAGGAAACAATTGTAATATGTGGACACGTTTTGGTTATAGATAAAATATTGGAATGTATTATGTTACAAAAATAAACAAAAAACACCACAAATGTTACTAACAAAAATAACAAATGTAACATTTATGTAATATTTTCTTGACAAACCGTAACAAAAGGTGTAATATACTGCTTGTGCAAAAAAACAGAAGGAGTATATTATGAATAAAAGAAGACTACTTACCAGTTTGATTTTAACTTTTACTTTTACAATTGCATTTGCGATTTTTGTTTCAACAATGGAAGGTAACAATATAGATGTTACAGCAAAAGCAGAAGTTGCAGAAACTACAAAAATAGAAAGCATTGTAAAGACAGATAATAAAACAGATAAGTTATCAACTAAAGATTCAAAAAATAAATCAAATAACAAAAATAAGAAAAAAGTTAGTAAAAAGAAATCTAACAAAAAAATAACTAAGAATAAAAACAACAAAAAAGTTAAAACAAAAAATAAGGAACTTAAAAGTAAAAAGCCGGCAAAGAAGAAAAAATCTAAAATTGTAATTAAAGCAAATACAAAGAAAAAAAGCAATAAATCTTCTTTAAAGAAATTAGGAACATATAAAATTACAGGATATTGTGCATGTTCAAGCTGTTGTGGAAAAAATACCGGTATGACAGCATCAGGTACAAGAGCTACAGCAGGCAGAACAATTGCAGCTGATACATCACAGTTACCGTTTGGTACAAAGGTAGTAATACAGGGTCACACTTATGTTGTAGAAGATGTAGGCGGAGCCGTAAACGGCAACCATATTGATATGTTTTTCAGTTCTCATTCTAAAGCATTAGAGTGGGGCGTAAGATATTGTGACGTGTATTTAGCACAGTAAAATAAATACATTTAGTACAGTAAACTTAAAAACATATATTAAAGCATTGATAATAGTTTAAAATAAGAATATGTCGACATTAATTAAAAATTGCGATATGTTCTTATTTTTTAGGTTTTTTTATTGATTTATAATTGATTTGTTGAAAAGAATAGCTTTTTATTGTATAATTCATACCATTGTATAGAATGATTTATAATTGTCATAATTATAGATTAATAAGGAACAAATATATGATAATACTATTGGAGGCATAGTAATGGATAAGGAACAGTTAAACACAGAAAATAATGGTTCTGAAGAAGTTGTGTCAAAAAACTTTATAGAGCAGATTATTGATAAAGATTTGGAAGAAGGAAGATTTGATCATGTAAAGACAAGATTTCCACCTGAACCAAACGGATATCTTCATATTGGTCATGCCAAGTCTATTTTACTTAACTATGGTTTGGCAAAAGAATATAACGGACAGTTTAATATGAGATTTGATGACACAAATCCAACAAAGGAAAAAGAAGAATTTGTTGATTCGATTTTAAATGATATTAAGTGGCTTGGAGCTGACTGGGAAGACAGATTGTATTTTGCTTCAAATTATTTTGAGCAGATGTATGAAGCAGCTGTTAAGTTAATCAAAAAAGGAAAAGCATATGTATGCGATTTATCTCCTGAGGAAATCCGTGAATACAGAGGTACTCTTAAAGAGCCTGGAAAGGATAGTCCATACAGAAATAGAACAATAGAAGAAAACTTAGAATTATTCCAGAACATGAAAGATGGTGTATACAAGGATGGAGAAAAAGTATTAAGAGCAAAGATTGATATGTCAAGCCCTAATATTAATATGAGAGATCCAATTATTTACAGAGTTGCTCATATTACACATCACAATACAGGAGACAAGTGGTGTATCTATCCTATGTATGATTTTGCACATCCTATCGAAGATGCAATTGAAGGAGTGACACATTCTATTTGTACTCTGGAGTTTGAAGATCATAGACCATTGTATGACTGGGTTGTAAGAGAACTTGAGTATCCAAATCCACCTAGACAGATTGAGTTCGCAAAATTATATGTTACAAATGTTGTAACAGGAAAAAGATATATCAAAAAGTTAGTAGAAGATGGTGTAGTTGACGGATGGGATGATCCAAGACTTGTTTCAATAGCAGCACTTAGAAGAAGAGGATTTACACCTGAATCAATCAAAATGTTTGTTGATTTATGCGGTATTTCAAAAAGCAACAGTTCGGTTGATTATGCTATGCTTGAATACTGTATCAGAGAGGATTTAAAGGCTAAAAAGCCACGTTTGATGGCTGTACTTGATCCTATAAAAGTAATAATTGACAATTATCCTGAAGATCAGGTTGAATGGCTTGAGGTTACAAACAATGTTGAATGTCCTGAACTTGGAACAAGAAAAGTTCCATTCTGCAGAGAACTTTACATTGACAGAGAAGATTTTATGGAAGAGCCACCAAAGAAATATTTTAGATTGTATCCTGGAAATGAAGTACGTCTTATGAATGCTTATTTTGTAACCTGTGTTGATTATAAAAAAGATGAAACAGGAAAGGTTACAGAGATTCATGTAACTTATGACCCTGAGACAAAGAGTGGTAGTGGATTTACAGGAAGAAAAGTTAAAGGTACAATTCACTGGGTTTCAGCAAGACACGGAATTAAATCAGAAGTTCGTCTTTATGAAAATATTGTTGATGAAGAAAAAGGCAAGTTAAATGAAGATGGAACACTTAACTTAAATCCACATTCAAAAACAGTATTAACAGATTGCTATGTTGAACCAAATATTGCAGATGTAAAACCTGAGGATAAGTTCCAATTTGTAAGACAGGGTTACTTCTGTGCAGATTTAAAAGACTATACACCTGAACATCCTGTATTTAACAGAATTGTTTCATTGAAGAGCTCTTTTAAATTACCAAAATAAAAATTAAAAACAAAGTCCCGGATAGTTGTAATTATCTGGGACTTTTATACAAAAAAACAATGTTTAAATAAAAAGATGAACAGTTTTTCTTAGAAAGAGAGTGTGAAAGTTTTTCTGTAAATTAAATATTTAAATATAATTAATAGGCCT
>URQO01000036.1 GCA_900550135.1 uncultured Eubacterium sp. | reverse complement strand
CCTCTAATTTTGTAATCTGCTTAACAATCTGTTCTAAAATAGCATCGTCGCCTGTTACGACAATAGTCATTCTTGAAAACTTTGGATTTTCAGTTTCACCAACAGTAAGACTGTCAATGTTATAACCTCTTCTACTGAACAATCCTGCTACCCTGTTTAAAACACCTGATGTGTTGTCAACTAATACTGATAAAACTTTCTTATTCATATGTATTTCCTCTTTTCCCAGTCTCTAGTAAAATATCTTATCACATATGGGATTTTTGTCAATAAATAGATAGTGTCAAATGTTTTTTCTTAACGCTTTATTCCCGTAATGTCAATAATATTTATTATAAAAATTATTGTTTTCTTTATTGTATGTTTCTTCAAACTTTTTATTTATATGCTTTAAATAGATTTATATTGAAACGAAATAATATTTATGCTATTATTCTATGTGTTCGCTGCTATGGCTCAGGAGGTAGAGCGTCGCCTTGGTAAGGCGGAGGCCACGGGTTCAAATCCCGTTAGCAGCTTCTTTTTTATTTTTTTATTCACCATTCTATACATATGTTAAGATAATCAATAAGCTCTTTCAAAATCAAGAGCATCACTAAGCAACAAAGTTTTTAACTATGGAACAATCTCATGCCTGATAATACTTTATCATTTTCTACCCTACTTTAACTTTGCACTTTTTACGTTGCTCCAACTACTATATTTCTTTTTGCCATTTCCTGAACGATAAGCTCTTAGTCTAAAGTAATATCTTTTGCCTTTTATATAACGTACACTTGCCCCCATGTTGTAAGTTTTTGCACCTTTCATAGATTTTTTAGTACTCATCTGAAACTGATATTTACATCCTGATTCCACCTTTTTAAGAGTAAACTTTAACTTATTTGACACCTTTTTTAGCACAGGTTTTGCCGGTTTCTTTAAAGTAACATCTTTTAAAGTTATTGCATAATCATCATTATATCCATATGGTGCTTCAATTCCAATATAGTATGTTCCCTTTTTCAGCGTTACTGTACTATTTATACTCCTACCATAAGTTGTAATATCTTTTACAAATTTTCCTTTGCTATTATAAATATTTATAGGTAGCATTTTATCCATTCCGTGACTACCTGTTATTTTAATATCCTTTGTGCTATTTACTTTAAATTTAAAGTAATTATTGGCATTATTATAGTTATAATTAATAACTCCCATTAATTTGTTGCCAATTGAGGCATTGCAGGCAGTGGATTTGTATGTATTTTTATATGTTGCTATTTTTGTATTTTTTGTTTCAGCCTGCTTCAGTTCAAATTTGACTCCGGTGTTTGTGTAGGTACAGTATGTTCCACCTGTTACATCAATATAATACGTGCCCGGTGATAATGCCAGTTCAGTATATACCGACTGATATCCCATATTGTTCTTATCTGCAGTGTAATCAAACAACAACCACTTTCCATTGGCATCTTCTATGGTAATATATGATTGTTCATCATGCTTTGTTGTAACTACTATCAAACTTAAATATGATTTTTTATCTATTTTCATCTTATAATAATTGTGTCCCAGACTATTATAATCTCCATCCATATAATATGGTGCTGATGTAACTATCAGATCTCCTACATTGTAGTTTGTAGCCACGTTTTTGTATTCGCCACCATCTCCTATATTCTTTGCCTGTGCATCTACACTTTGAATACAGATTCCTGCAATAATGCAAATGGCAACCCCCAATAAATATCTTAATTTCTTCATAATAAAACTTCCTCCTCTTAAATATTTTATAATTTTATTTATCCATTGTCTACAATATACAACTTGATATTTCTTAATAGTTAATTCTATAATAACTTTGCTCCATTTTTGTTTTCACATTCATTTTTACCATAAGATTATTTTACCATTTATTAGCATTACATACGGTGCCATTTATGTCGTTTTTTGTCTAAATTTGACTATTTTGTAGAAAATTAGTCACAATTCATAAAAGCATTACAAATTGATAAAAATATCAATTTGTAGTGCTTTTGTCTTTAAAATATTTCATTTTTATTTGTTGAATAGAATTTACTTATTTTTCATACGCCATTCTATACATCTGTTCAAATAATCAACATATTCCGGATTGTTACACATGCCTTTTCCCGGTGTATCGCTGACTTTTGCCACATCCATACCATTACATTTTACAGTCTTCATTACAATATTTAGTGTCGGTACATCAGTATCATTGCTCAAATATGTTCCAATACCAAATGCTACATTGATTTGATTGCAAAAATGTTTGTATAATTTATCAGCTCTTTCAAAATCAAGTGCATCACTGAACAAAAGTGTTTTTGATTTTGGATCAATACCTAATGACTGATAATGTTTTATCATCTTTTCGCCCCACTCAAAAGGATCTCCGCTGTCATGGCGTACACCGGAAAACAGTGTTGCATAAGTCAACTGGAAATCTCTTAAAAAGCAGTCCGTTGTAATTGTGTCTGTTAAAGCGGTACCATTTAAAATACCATATTCTTTCACCCATGAGTCTAATGCATACCAGTTGCTATATGCCGGATTGTGCTTATGATTGCCTTGTCCTACACACATAATCCATTCGTGAGCCATAGTTCCAACAGGGGTAAGATTGAACTTCTTTGCAAGATATACATTACTTGTTCCAATAAAGTTGGTTGGGCTATTTTCTGTATCATTTAAATGAGAAAACTTCTCTATGGCTAATTCCTGAGCCTGAGCCGAAAGTCTTCTTCTTAAACCAAATTCTGAAAATGTTCCTGTACACCAATAACCACTTTTTATATTTTCGTATTTTTCATCAAGTCTTTTTTTGAAACTTTCATATAGCCTGTCATAGTCATATGCCATTCTAAAATAAACTTCATTTACAATGGCTAGTGTTGGTATTTCATACATTGATGTATTAAGCCATGTTCCCTTTGTTTCAATGGCAAGTCCACACTCTGCATCTGTGCTGATTTCAAAGTCTTCATATCTTGCCTGCCATAGTCTTAAAAAATCAACGTATGATCCTTTTAACCACTTGATTTTATGAAGATATTCAAGTTCATCTTCTGAAAATCTAAGATTACAATATAGTTTAATCTGTCTTTTTATTTCTTCTACCATTTCAACTGTAAAATGTACATCTTCATTTCTGCATTTAAATGCCCATGTAGTTTTATAATCACTAAATTGGTGGTAAATTACCTGTCCCATACTGAATTTGTATAAATCCGTTTCTAACAGGCTATTGATAATCTGTTTCATATTATTCTCCTATTACGTCTATTTGACAACTTTTCATTGTAGTTAATGCTGCTTTGTGATTTTCCGGTGTAACACCTGCACAGCAGCTTGCATCTACTGTTATTTTAGTATTTGGATACATTGCTCTTAATATTAAAGCATTTGAAACTACACATATATCTGTGCACAAACCTATAATTTCAATTTTCATTTGATTTATGTGATAATCACTAAATTTTTCTTTCCAACCTAAATAGCCAAAAGTTTCTTTACATACATGTTCACATTTAGTTTCTTCAACGTTCTCATTTATGAACCAACCCTCTGTGTCTTTAATACAATGCTTAATTGGAAGTTTCTGTCCCTCCAAAGTTTCCATATAGTTTTCATAATGGGTATCCATTGTAAAAATAACATGGTCGCCATTGTCCACATACTCTTTAATTTTCTTTTTTACATTGGGCACAATAGCCTGTGCTTCCTTTGTACCAAGTGTTCCCGATATAAAATCATTCTGCATATCAACTACAATAAGTATTTTGTTTGCTTTCATAAAAAACCTCTCTTAATTAATTCTTACAGCAAATTGTTCTCTTTCTCGTTCGCGCTCTGCAACTCCTGGAAATACATATATTGTATCTTTCGTATCAGGGTCTTTTGCATTTGCCTTCACTGATTCATCTTCAGTAATATTCACTATAAAATATCCCTTTTCAGTTTTTGTAAACACATTATCTAAACTCATCTCAAACATAACACTCATTGCTTCTGAATCCATACTAATCTGTTCACTGTAAAATTCTGTGTTGTCATAACCTTCAATAGTCATTATATCATCTTTTTTGTTAGATAAAAAGATTCCTTCTTTGGCTAATACGCGTGTATATGTTATATATTCACGCTTATATCTGATATAACTCAGATTAGCATTTTCACGTAACTTTTTATCAACTGTTGATGCATCTGATTTGAAAAGATTTGACACATCATATCCATTTATTCTCTTTAGATTCTCCTCGGTATATTTTGAAAAATAACCTATAATGTCAGGATTTGTATAACCATATGAATATCCATATGAATATTCTCCATCATCAAACAGGCTTTCCTTATCTGCACCTACCACCACCAATTTTTCACCCTTATCAAGGTGAATTGTAGGAACTGTACCATCATAAATTGACAAACTCATTTGTTCTTTTTCCCAATTAAAATCCTGATCATTAAAAGATGTAACATCATTATCAAGGTTCCATATTGCCGGTTTCACCTTTTTAAATTTAGTCCCTGTGGAATCCATTATATAAACCCCTTCGTTATCTTTTAATTCATCCAACCCAATAACTTCTTCATCAGAATTTGTAGCAAAGTCGTCTTTTGTATCTATGTTGCTATTCACCGTTGTCTGAACTTCAACATTTTTAGTTTTTGATTTAGAATTAATCTTAAAATAATATCCTCCAAAGAACGCACCAATCAGAATAACAATAAAAATCAAAATACCTATTACTACCAAAGGGATTTTACTACTCTTTTGTTTTTTTGAATATATCATACTTTGATTTAATGGGCTTCCACATCTGACACATTTTTCCACATTATCTTTGTTTATTTCTCCACACTTATTGCAAATTTTTGCCATACATTTCTCCTTTGTTGCTTATAATCTATTTATATTTATAATTTAATATATTCACACTCCTTTTTGTTATTTCGTTCATCAAATTCCATAATTACTTCTTTTCCAATTAGCTTAGAATGTATATAATATTTTCCATGGTGTCATGAGTGACTCTGACCTGATTGACATGGTCTATTTGCTTACCGGAGAGGATTATGATGATGAAGGTTTATTCATCTTTTAATTGTACTAAATGATAAATTTTTCTTTTATTTTTAATATTAATTTGTTTCAATTTCGTCAAAAAGCCATGTTCCATCAACTTTCACGCATGTGATTTTTATTGTATTTACACTACAATGACTACTGTTAGAATTAAAATCAATTTTTATCTTCTTTCCTTCTGTTACTTTCGGTTGACTTTTTCCTAAATTCATTGCCTGATATTTTGCTTCCAGCTGATATTCTAAAAGGTCTTCTCCACTAAGTGATTCCTCACTTATTATTTCATATAAATAATCTGAATCCATGCCTAGTTTATCATACCAGTCTTCTACTTCTTGACGGGCATCTTCCTCAGTTATCTCCTTATCTTTAAATACATGCTTTGTTGTATGCTCACATATATCCATCATTTTGCTAACATCTTGTTTCTCACATGATTTGAAGAAGTTTGATACCATTGAATCAGGCGAATTCCAACTGCTAAGAATTAGATGTCCTACACCTCCTATCAGACCTACTAACGCCATGACTATTATGATTATTATAACTTTATACTTGAGTGGCTTATTCTTGTAAAATGCTTTCTTTTTATTACTATTTGCAATATTCTCACCATAATATTCATGTGAATTATTTTGGCCGAAATCATTTTGTATAGCAGTTCCACAGTTATTGCAAAACTTTGAATTATCACTAATTTGTCTTCCACAATGTTTACAATACATATTTCTCTCCTTTTTTACCAATAAATACTTGTTGATAGATTTTACTAAACTGTTGTTTTTTTAGTATTATTTGTATTGAAATATATCAATATTTATACTATTACTTTATATGGTTCGCTGCTATGGCTCAGGAGGTAGAGCAACGCCTTTGTAAGACGGAGTTCACAGTTCAAATCCCGTTAGCAACTTACTTGTTTAAAGCAACTGATTTATTAATTAGTTGCTTTTTTTACTATTTTTTATTTTCTTTATACCCCAGGAAATACTTGCAACAATCACTGTAGGTACTGCTGCAAACAAAGCACTCGCTACTAATAACAGACCGATATCAATCCCTGTTTTACTATCTTCAATATACACAGGTACTCCCAATCCTACCAACATTCCAAAGAAGTTTATAAAAAATCCAAATCCACCTCTATCTTTACAATTTAACCGATATTGAATAATCATGGATGTTATTATCAATGCAAAAATCCATACTATCTCAAAATAATCAGTAGATGTTTTTGCATCTTTCATATGAGAAATAAACATAGGCCACACCCCAAAACACGTTGCTATTATATCTATTACAAGAAATATAAGCACTGGAATGGCTACACAACCAATACCATCTGAATTCTCAAGCATACTACCTCCCACAGCAATACCTGTCGCAGAATGAGTTTTTTGCTTTCTACTACCTACGTCTGATAAACTATAATCGTCTGTATTATTTGAATATGATGTGTCAGTTCCATTACCGGAGTATCCTCCATTTGCTCGTGCAACACAGGTAGAACCTACCCATATCTCTCCATCTGAATATATTCTCCCAACTTTACAGCCACCGGACCATATTTCTCCATCTGGATATATTTTTGCAATAATTTTTCCATAAGACCATATTTCTCCATCCGGATATATTTTTGAATCCATCCGACCATTGATATATACATCCCCATCACTATATACTTTTACGTTGTTTCCTAAATCAGTTCTAAATTCTGCTACTACCATTTTACTTCCTTTTTTGTGGCAATGCAAAAACATTGCCACTATATTCTAATTATTTTTGAATGTGATTTCTGCAATACATAGGTTAAATATTTGAATCAACGCCAGCATCTATTCCTCCACCTGACAATTCATAAACTTCCCATTGTCCCAGTTTGTAAGCGTAAATATATCCTGACAAATAACTTACTTCTTCATATTCACATGGCAATAATTTTTCTCCTTTTCTTATGAAATTTTCATTTTAAATTTTATTAAAACAAACCTAAATAATGTAAAAAATCCAAACTATCCATTGGTGAAAGTCCATTAGTTATATTTCTAAAGAATGTACTTATCATTAAATAAATAGTTACAAACAATATTATGTAATAGCATGCATATGTTATTGTTATTGCAAGAAGTTTTTTATCTGAATCTCCTACAATCTGTTCACACAAATTTATGCAAAACAGTGAAAATGTCAACACTGTAGATACTGCCAAAATTAAAACTCCAAACAAAACACTCATTTTAAACATTATAAGAGTAATTATTGTAAGCAATATTGATAAAACCGACTGCACTCCAACAATACTAAAAATCCCCGGTATAGTGGTATTTTGCTTTAGCATTTTGTTTGTAATTCCATACGTTATCAACGCAAATATGTATGAATTGACTATGCCTATTACAATAAATACAATCACTATCATATTGGAAGCTTTGTCCTCATCAACCTGTGCGGCTAATATCACCCCTGCAATGAACATCACAAGAACATAAAGTCCCATCATAATAAGTCCATAGGCCTTGTCATTCATATTTGTGAATTTTTCTATGGTCTTTGATGGTGATGTAATCATCCCACCGATATTTTTAAATACAAGAGCTATTTTTTCTGTCGCTGCACCTGAAGTGACAGAGGGATTTGGGACTGGTGTTGGCCTTGGGACTGGTGTTGGCATTGGTCCCGGGTTCGGTCTTGGTCCAGGATTTGGTCTTGGTCTAGGGTTTGGTCTTGGTCCCGGTGCCGGATTTGGCGTCTGCCCTGCTCCCATTCCACAATTACATATTTCTCCCTGTTCTAATTTTCTTCCACAATAATCACAAAATCTTGCCATCTTTACCTCCTGACAAAAGTATTAAATTTTATTTTTTATCATAAATTTATTCATCTACAATAAAGCCATTTCCCCAAGCGAACTTCATTATAAAATAAAATAGTATTAAATAAACTGCGTATGTTACTACTATGATAATTACTTTCTTATATGCTCTTCCCTTCGTATATTCCTCTCCTTATTTTCTTAATATTTTCAAAGCGTCTCTTGCACTGCTTTTTGAGTTTGCATACATTTCAAATATGTAAAAATCTTTTCCTGATTTGATATATTTGTCAATTTCATTCATTAGCACATCTACCGGCTCTTTACTTTCAATATAGTTAATGACAAATTTGTCAAAAGGATCTTTTTTTCTTAACATTGAAAAACCACATTCATCCAATATTTCATCTATTCTGTTTACTGTTATTCTAATTTCATTTCTGGATGTAATGGAGGAAACAAAATATAATAGAAAGCAAATCAAAGTCGTTCTATCCAAATCAAGTTCTCCCTTGATGTATTTTCTGATTGCTTTTTCACCTCTTCTGTCTTTTGCAGAATTTTCATCATCCTGCATCTGCTCCATCTTTTCCATTATCAGCTGTCTGTCCGATAGGCTTTTCAAATGCTGGTCTTTGCTGTTTTTTCTATAAAAATCCGCAATCATAAATATTTGTTCATTTGAAAATTCTTCTATGCTCACTGCATTTTCCATCAAAAGTTCAACCCAGTTTGATGAAACAAATCCAAAAAAGTAATAATTAAATTCGTCAAAAAGTTTTCCCGGCGAAATACTGCATTTTCTTATTTTGTCCATTAATTCATCTCCAGGTGTTACTCTTCTTCGTAAAGCCACTTCAATCTTTAACGGAGATAACTCTGCCAGTTCTGCTTCTGTTGGCATACGGTCTACTACATGTTTGGAATAATATTTTATTTTATCAAGCAAATGATAATACAAATATTTGCAAAAATAATATCTTGCCTTTTCATGTACTTCAGTAAAATCGCTTAGTCTGCTTATATAAAACATAAAGAATTCCCTAACGTCTTTCCCTATGTATTCCACTTCCTTATCAAAAGCTCTTGTAATTTCTTTTGTAAATAAACCCTGTTCAGATACATCCGAGAAATTCAACACATACTGTTCCAATTCACCAAACGTAATATTTTTACCTTTGAAATATTGTAGTTTATTGTCACTCTCCTGTGCCAACTGCTCTTTTGCCTTGTTACACATTACATACAATTCTTTCCAACGTTCATATGAAAGTCTGTTGTAAAAAGCATAAACCAAAGTACACTCAAAACTGTTTCTGGAATAAAGAAGTCTGCACCCATATTCCATCAAATCATCATTTAATTCCTCAAGATTTTGATTTTTCATAAAACCAAGTCCAATTAGCCTGTATCTTAATGGAATTTTTTTGTTTGACTGCCACTGTTCCGGATTCATAATTTGTTCTAATATAT
This sequence comes from uncultured Eubacterium sp., assembly GCA_900550135.1. Taxonomy (GTDB): domain Bacteria; phylum Bacillota; class Clostridia; order Lachnospirales; family Lachnospiraceae; genus Eubacterium_G. Next base: position 9,758 of record URQO01000036.1, on the reverse strand, counting down.
GTTCACCTACATCAGAATGAAACAGTTCTTCCATTATTTGATCATAGGATAAATTTGAATCACTTTTTCTAGTTCTCTTTAGCATAAAAACTCCTTAACAGTTTTTTATTTTATAAAATGAAAATAATAAATCAGTGCAAGAATTATTAGAATTCCTAACAATACACCAATAATCACGTAAATATGTTTATTAGACTTCACTGCAATGAGTGAATAAAGTTCATCTGAAAAATCCCGTACGCTGTCATAGCGTTCATTTGCCTTTACCGCCAATGCTCTTTGAAATATCTGATCCAGTTTTTTTGGTACAGCAATATTGTTTTCGTTGATGGTTTTGTAATCATCTATCACCACTCTTTGCAGTGAATCCGGTGGCAATTTTCCAACAATACACTGATATAGCACAGCTGCTAAGGCATAAACATCTGCAGGCGGTCCTATTTTAGATTTTTCTGAATATTGCTCAATAGGTGTATATCCTTTTTTTGCAAAAGCCGAAGTATTGGTTGTCTCATTACTTAACACGGTTTTTGCCGAGCCAAAATCAACAAGGCACAACATATTATCTTTTAACACCATAATATTACTTGCACTAATATCACGGTGAATCAATCCGTCTCTATGTATGTTGTCAAGGGTTTCCATAACCGGCAAAAACATGGCTATAACATCTTTCCATGGCATTTTCCCATTAATTTTCAAATATTCCTGCAGACTGATTCCATCCAGATAATTCATAACAATATATGCTGTCTCATTTTCTTCAAAATAATCAAGTATATGAACAATGCCATAATTGTCTGAATATTTTATCAATACCTCTGCTTCTTTAATAAACCGTTCTTTTGACTTTTTAAAAGCTTCTTTATTTGAAGAATATGTCATTTCCAAATTACTGCTTTTATGAACATTACGGTTTACCAGTTCTTTGCAATATAACTCTTTTATCGCCACTTTTTCGTATGTATACTTATTCACCGCCTCATATGTTATACCGAAACCACCTTCACCTATTACTCTTGTAATACAGTAAATTTGTTTTAATATAAAATTTTTAGGCAAATAATAATCTTCATCATAGTTTGTATTTTGCTCAAAAGCATTTCCACATCTTACACAAAAATCCTCCGTGTTCAAATTTGCCGCACCACAATATTTACAATATTTTTGCATAAGTAAGTCTCCTGTTATCTTTCGAAAATATAATTATTCTGAATACAGCATATTAAGGTTTTGTTTTATTAATTTAATTTTTTCGCTATTATCAGAATCATTCAAATATTCCACTACTTTTTCTTTAAATAGTTCTATATCATTATTTTGTTTTACATTTTCCATTATTTTTTCAATCCGAACTATTCTATCCGATATGTTTGTAGTTTCGCCATTGTTTTCAGATGTTGTACTTACATCCGGTTCCTGAGTAACTACACTTATATCCGGTTCTTGTACAACTGTACTTTCCATTGAGCCACTTTCTGAAGTGGTTTCAGGCAAATAATCATATATACTTTCAGCAGTAGTTTCAAAACTGTTGCCTCCGACCTTTCCCGGTTCCTTATTCTGAAAATCCCTGTTATATTTTTTATCTTCTATATTCTGTCGATTTAAATTATAATTTTTAATCGTCTTTATTATCTCCTCAAAACCATTTATATTTACATAATTTTGAAACTCCAACTTGGATTCAGTAGACAGTTCTTTGTCAATTTGGCTTAAGTTGTCCATAAATTTATTTACCTTATTTTCAACTTTAATCTCATCAGCTCTTGCATATGTTTCTGTTACTGTACTCAATTGAGTAGTGGAAACCTCTGCCTGTTTTGTGTTTTTCTTTGATCCTCTGCCGATAAAGATTCCTATGGAAAAACTAATTAGCAACAAAATCAAAATTATTCCTGCCACTGTGGAAATGAATTTTATATTTAAAGTCTTTTTTTCGTTTTTCTCTTTACGATGCGAAACAGTTTTATCATCCTGTACTTCATTTTCATCTTCTGTTAAATCAGATTCTTCACTTTCAGTTGAATCTGTCTCTTTTCCATATAAAAGTTCATTATATTTTTTCTGTTTTTCATTCCAGTCAGGTTCTAAATAATAATTATTTTTTTGTGGTTTAACTTTTTCTTTATCATCAATTAAACATACTACCGTCTTGTCATCGGTAACATTTTTCAAAGCCCACACTGCATAGAAATATTTTTTAATTGTCTCACTTGCTTTTTTGCCATTGTTTTTTCCAAGCATATTTACATAAGCATTTTTAATACAGGAAAAAAATGTATCTTCATCTTTTTTTAATAAGTCACCATTAATGAAATGCTCCATAAACTGTTCAGGCTTTTTAACAGATTTGTTTTGGTACACAGCATATGGATTCATAAAAAACTCTGATGCTGTAACATATACATTGTCCTTTTTGAAATCTCCCTTTGCCATAGCCATTAAGTTTGGAGGCAGGTTCACCAAAACAGGTTGAATAACTCCATCCAGCATGCCGTCAGTCAGCAACATAACAGCCACAACTTCATCTTCACAGGCACCAAACTCCCATGACTTTTCACCTGCTCTAAGTGGCATGACAGAAGCTCCATCTGCTCCCTTTTGTCTTGTGGTAATAGGTTTTATTATTCCATCTTTACACTTTACAATAATGCCGCCATCTCCTGCATGACCATATATCACTTTTTTATTCTTATATAATGCTACAGACAAAGTAGTATCATAATCTGCTATGTTATCTTCTTTTTCATCTGCAATTTTCTCTATTTGTGAAAAAGCGTACTCATATCCTTCTTTTAAAATCTGCTGTAAACCAGCGGTATTCTTTGTTATATGAGTATTGCAGTATTCAAACAGACAATCTACTGCTGTCTTTGAACCTATGTCCGAGTATGGTGCACTGCCAACTCCATCGGCTACAATTCCTATATAATGACCTGATTTAAGCCTGCCGGTTTTATTAGAATCCTGACAAACTATATCATTTTTTATATGAGACTTGCCCTGAATTGAAAATCCATAAGTAATCATTGATTACCCTCCTATTAATTCTCTCTTACAACCTTTTTTGCATTTTTTGGCAATATATCAACTTCTGCCTCTTCACCTACTCCGGTCTGAGAAATAAAAGTAAAGCTTTCACTTAACCAATCAAATATTCCATTGAAATCTTCATCTGCAAGTTCAATAACCCTGTCAGTAAACTTAAACAAATCATCTGCATCATATCCGTTTACTCCCAAAGCCCAAAAACTAAGTCTGCCATGTGAGCCTTTCATCTCTGCTTCTCTTACTCTTGCTGCGGCTTTTTCCATTTCTTCTGTTTCCGAAGTAGATGCACCGTCAGTTATGAGAAATATCCATGGTTTATGACATGGTGTTCCAAGACTCTGATACATCTTTGTTCTTTCATTTACCAGATCCAAAGCTATATTTACTGCTGATGCCATATCTGTTCTTCCTGCTGCAGTAAGTTCCGGTGTAGGCATTTTTGATATTGGTGCAAAATCACTGTATACCTGAACTTTAGAATTGAATGTAACCAAAGCCACATCTATTCTTTTTTGTGCAATTGGGTCTTCCATTACATTATTTTTAAATCTTTTTATACCTTCATTTAAATTGCGAATGGCACTACCACTCATTGAACCTGATGTATCAAGTACCAATGCACATGCCAAATGTGGCTCTCCCATTGATGTCATTCTTTCATTTAAAAATTCATCCATGCTTAACTGTTCTCTCATAATAATTCCTCCACTTTTCTAATTTAATAAACACTTATCATCCAATATATTCCATAACCACTGGCTTTTTTCCTTGTATCATAGTACATATAATGTTCTTTATCTGCTGTTTCTGCATACACATAATTTCCATCATCATCCTGATATTTAATTTGCCTGTCTCCATTTTTAGATGTCCAATAATATGTTTCAACTTTTCCATCAGTATATGTAACCTTTTCTGAAAATTTACCATTTTCGTCTCCATCAGTATATGTACCGGATATTACAGATTTGTATTTTTCTCCATCGGAAAATTCTGCATATGGATCATATTCTTTACATTTTCCATTTAATGTTCCATCTTTAAAGGCTCCGGAAACTACCTTGTATTTTCCTTCATAATCCACATAAATATACTTTCCTTCGCCCTGTGCTTTTTTATCTTCCACATCACCTTCATAGAAAAATACTCCTCCTGTATCATACATAAGTAAAATCCAATCATCTTCCGAATATGTTATGCTTTCTTCATCTTCTACATACTTTTGATAAAGCTTATAAAGTTTTGAAGCTGTTGTTTTATAATCTTCAATATCCATGTCATATTGAATGTCATCTCTTATCTGTTGTATAACTTTTCCCTGTGAAGACGGTGCTTTTGTTTCATTTTCAGATGTTGTTTCATATGAATCGTCTGTATTATAATCATCTGTACTGTCATCATAAGAATAACTACTATAATTCTTTTGATGTGTATATTCGTCATAAATTGCTGATCCCATAGCTAAAGCAAGAAATACTACTATTATTAACGTAATTATCAGCATAATTGTTGCAGGGGTTCCATTAACTTCCCGGCATCTTGCAAACCAACCTTTCTTTTCAGTTGGGTAGGAAGGCTTCTCAACATATGGCGGTACATTTGATGTATAGTCTCTGTTTTCTATTATTTCCTCATTTCTTTCTTTTTCTGCTTCAGGATTGTACTTTAAGCCAAATTCTTCTGCTATTTTTCTTTTAACGGAACACATTGTACATTCATTATTGTTTCCAAAATAATAATGTCCCACCTGACACTGCTTGATATCTGTTATCAGTGGCTTTAATGTATCTATCCATTCTGCCGGTTTGACACGCTTTTGTGGTTCAATATAACCATCTATAAATGTTCTGATAAACAATTTCCTTACAGATTCCGGCAATGTATTAAATTCAGGTGCATAAATTGGTATCTTTATGCCCTGTCTGTAATTAACAAAGGGAAAGAAACCATCTTTAATATTGTCAATAGGTTGAGGTGTTGTACCAGAATTTACTTTACTGTTGGCATTTATCTGCTGTATGTTCTCTTCCATGCCATTATTTGATTCCTTGGCGCATGCAAATGGGTGACAGCCATTCATTAGCAATAAAAAAATATGTACAGCAAGTGCAAACAAATCTGATTCCTTTGTATATGTAGGAAGGGGTGCCGTAACTAAAGAATATCCACCTGTAACTTTTTTCTGTATCTCCGGTGCAAGATATTCTGCCATACCAACTTCGCACCTATATGTTTTTTCTCCTGTTGAAAAATGATATGAATCTGTATCTACCAGAGTTACCTTAAATCGGTCTTTTGTATCGTATTGGTTTAAATTGACACATATATTTTGTGGATTTAAATCTCCACATACCTGCCCCAATTCGTGAATTGATTCTATTGCTATGCACAAATTGATTGCAGTTAAAAGTCGTGTTCTTAAATCATATTTTTCTTCACTATACACAGAAATAAGTGGCTGACTGTGTTCCACTTTTTGCATTATATAACCTACAAACTTATCTTCTTCATACAATACATCTAAAGGCCAGGTTACATATCTTGTCTGGTCTTTTGAAAGATTTCTACAAACCATTGCCTTTAACTTTTCTTCACGATATATGTCTCTTTTATTTTCTTTGTAGATTTTTGCAACTATTGTATTGTCATCAATCACTCTGTATATAAAACCTTCGCCACCACTACCTATACGTTTTTCTTCAAGCACGTAGGTTCTGCCGGATAATCCTGTGTATATCATAATTCGTCCTTTTTATATTATTTTAAATTTTAAATCTATTATTTAACTGCTCTTTGGCATATGTATTTCCGCAGTTTGCCGCTTCTTGATAATAAGCAGTTGCTGCACGTCTTTTCTCACCAATTGCAGCCCCATATCCCTCTATAATGAGATCCGCAATCATACCATACACATCACCACGCTCTGCCCTTGTTAAATTTTTATTATCTTTTACCATTTTTAAAATCTGTATATCCTGTTCAAACACATTTGGCGATGCATTTGTCATTCTGTGAACAACTGTCTGTAAATAAACATTCCAAGGATGTAAACCTCTCATACCTTCTCTGTTCAGATAATGGGTCATTGCATTGTAATCCTGCTGGTTAAATGCTGTATATGCCAATATCCAATACGCATCCAGTTGGATAATATCCAAATCCTTTTGTCCTACATAATCAATCATTCCAGATTTGATACTGTCTATTTTTCTAAGTACATCCTGACATATGGACTTTGTATTTTCATATGAATTGTTCTTCCGTTCAGCCTCAGCCTGAGTTAATTCTCCAACCAAAGCTCTGTCAGTTATCTGCGTCTTTGTATTTCCAGAAGGTTCAGTTTTATTCTGAATACCACCTGTATTTTGTGAATTACTATTTGTTTGATCCTGAGTACCACTTCCACTTTGCAAACCACTATATACTTTCTTTTGTTCCTCTTCCGGATAAGGTCTGTTTGCCTTCTTATAATACTCTCTTGCCAATTTTTCATTTTTTGCAAATCGTATGCCAAGCCTGTACATTTCTCCCAATCCAACGTAAGCACTTTCCAATCCCATCTTTTCCCCTTTGTGCAACAACTGGTATGCTCTTGTCAAATTCTTTGGTTCATCATACATATATCTTTTTGCCAATATACAGATTGCCTCTTTATCTTTCTGTGCAACCAGCTTTTCCAATTCCTCATTTGTCAAATTATTATAATCCATAATATTCCTCTTTCTTTTCTCTTTATTTTGTATAGTTTTATTTTAAAATATTGAAACTCCACTTTTGTTTTCCGTACATTATAGTCATAAGAATATTTTACCATTTATTAATATTGGGCACTTTGCATGTTATGTCATTTTTTTGTCTAAAAATGTCACATTTGTTGGAAATCAGGGTACACAAAACAAAGGCATTACAAATCAATAATTTATTGACTTATAATGCCCTTATTTATAGTTTTATAATACGTTTATTTTTTTGCCTTTTCTTTGGCTGTCTTCTTTTTAAACGCTTTTTTCTTGTAATATATTTTTCCATTTTTAATTACATAATACGGATTTTGCTTAGAAATTTTGATGTTATATTTCTCTTTATAAGAAGAAATGTGGTCATCAATTCTGTAAGCAGCATCCCAATATTTTAAATTCTTTCCTATTGTCCAATTTTTACAGGACAAATCCACCCAGTAATTTATACATTCTACTGAATCCGGAATAACTATTTTTTCCACACAATCCACATCACTATACTGCTCTGTTAATGAATCAAATGCTGTTTTCCAGATTGTTTTTATACCATCCGGAACAACAAACACCTTTCCGTTTTTTGTCTTCGAAAACAATAATACATCCTGCTTTTTATTGGTCAAATTGCCATCCTTTGTACTATAATACTGATTCTTTTCTGATACTGAAAACTCACTTATATAATTATTTCCAAAGGCCTCTCTACCAATGTTTTCATAAAACTACAACTTGAAAATGCCATACTTCCGATTTTCTTTAAGCTATTTGGAAATTTCACCTCAGACAACTGTTCACAGGCAAATGCTTCATTTCCAATCTCTTCTACTCCTTCAGGAATCTCATAACTAAATGTCTCCACTTTTGATTTGTTATTGTATGTGACTTCTTTCCAAGGATAACAAACCAGTTTTTTCATATCTTTTGTAAACAAAACATTGTCTTTAACTGTATAATATTCATTTTCACTATCCACTTCAATATTCATAATAGGATAATTTAATGCACCACCCTTGATGTCTTTAACAGTTTTTGGAAGCTTTATTTTATTAATTCTTGTTCCATCAAATGCATTATTACCAATTGATTCTAACCCTTCAGGTAAATCAATTGTTTTAATAGGACAATTTCTAAAAGCTACATCCTTTATAATTTTTACTTTCTTAGGTATGTTTATTTCTTTAATATTAGGATTGCTTACACTCTCTATAACCGTAAGTGGCAATTCCTGTACAATTTCAGGTAAATGAATACTTTCTTCTTCTCCTTCTATTGATACCACTTCAGCATGGTCATCATTCTTTTCCAAAATGAATTCGTCACTGTTTAAATACAATATATTTGCATACTCCGCTTTTACTAACTCATTTCCTTCTAAATCTTCTGCTCCCCATAGCCCATTTTTCTTCACTTTGCACCAGTTATATTCCGGTATAACATAATATTCTTCATAACCCTTTTTTCGGTAAACACTCCCTCTTTATCTACGAAACCGCATACATTATTGCTTTTTGCAGAAACTTTGTCATTTTAAAATAATGTATTTGTTACTTTTTCTTTTTCACTTGCTTTACCGCAACCTATCATCATACATACCGCCATAGCCACTACCAATAATCTTATTATTTTTTCTCATAATCTTTCTCCTTTATCTTAAAAATCCTATTTAACAATTTTGTAACTTATTAAATAGGATTCTTTGTGTATGATTTATATTTGATTTTTACTCCAACTTACAAATAAAGTTTTGAAAATCGGTTGGTATTTTCTACTAATAGGAATCTTATCTCCATTAATCATTGTACATAGTTCTCTTATATATGTTTTAATATATTTCATTGAAACCATATAACTGTTGTGACATCTTACGATACCCTGATCCTCTATTATTTCCTCTAATTGATTTAAAGAAAGATAAGTTTCCCAATCTTCTTTATTTCCATGTATGAAAGTCACTCTGCCTTTTCTTTCAATATCTATAATGTCTGCGTATCTGATTGCGATAAATTGATTTTTTCGTCCTTCAATACGTAGCATTTTTTGAAACTCTTTGGTTTTGTTAATCATCTTTATATATATTTCAGGTAACTTCTTTTCCAGTTCGTCTTTAAGTACATAATATAAATGTTCAGTCTGAAAGATTTCCGATACATATTTCAATTTGTTTGTAAGATAAACAATATGGCTTCTTGGTGCCAGCACATTTATCTGTTTCGCAATTTCCACACCTTTAACCTTATCTGTCCCCATATCCACATCGCAAAAAATCATCATAGGGGTTAGTTTATTGTTTTGGATTTCATTTATCAGTTTATCTTCATCATTGTATATTAATATTTCGCATCCCGTACTGTTTACTATATCCTGAAAAAATTTATATACTATAAACTTTGTTTTATCAGCATTTTTTTGATTGTCATCCAGTATTACAATAGTATTCTTCATAAATTCCTCGCCAATTTTATTCTACTTATATATTTTATCATTAATTCCGTTTATTTTTTTGCAACTTATGTCGAATTTGTGTCTAATTATGTTGTTTTTTTATTTTTATATGCTTTTGACCTTTTCCCCTCCTTTTTATTTTATTTTTCTTTTTTTCACATAAATAAACTTAACACTTTTAAACAACTAAAACCTTGTAGCAAAAAATTTGTAACAACATATTTTGCTGTTGTTATATTTGAAGTTTATAATACCCAAACTCCATTTTTGTTCACGCAATTTTTTAATATTAGAATAAACAGATACTTTTATTTTATTCTTACGTCCATCATTCCTACAGGTCTTACCCACTGATCAATCAGTTCATAATCAGTTAAAAATACCATTCCACGCAATTTCACTTTTTTCTTTTTCTTTATTTTTTTATACTGTTTCTTTGACAGAGACAACTGTACTTCCTTTGCTTTTACGAGTCTGTGAAATAAAGTCTGTAAATAGACATTCTATGATAAGTGATGGAGCTGT
>URQO01000035.1 GCA_900550135.1 uncultured Eubacterium sp. | reverse complement strand
GCGACCACCGAGATCTACACTCTTTCCCTACACGACGCTCTTCCGATCTAGCTACTTCAACCATATCCTCAAAACCTACCGCTTTAAGTGCTGCACGAACCTGCTCAGGTGTAACACTGTCTCCAAACTGTTTTACAAAAGATGGAGCAATGGCTGCATATACCGGAGTATCACTTTTAAGTGCCAGTACAGTCTGGAAAATCTGACTTTTATCAACAATGGCACTGAAAGGACAACTTACCAGACACATACCACATGATACACACTGGTCGTAGTCAATGTCAGCTCTGCCATATTCATCTGATTTGATGGCATTCATACCACAGGCAGCAGCGCAAGGACGTTCTTGTTTGATGATTGCATTGTAAGGACATGCATTGACACATTTGCCACATTTGATACATTTGTCCTGATCAATAACCGAACGGCCATTTTCCATATGAATGGCGTCCTTTGGACAAACTTCAATACAGGGATGTTCAATACATCCCTGACATCCGTTAGTAATAAGAACTCTCTTTTCCGGACATGCATGACATGCAAACTTAATAATATTAATAAGTGGTGGGTAATAATACTTTTCGTCAATGGCACTTTTGTCAATGCCTTCTGACAAAGGAGCATGTTCAGACATTGTTCTTACAGGAAGTCCCAATGTAGCTCTTAGTCTTTCTCCGATAATGGCACGTTCCAAAAAGATATTGTCATAGTACTTACCGATTTCGCCGGGAATAATTTCATAAGGAAGATCTTCAATATGTGATAAAGGATAATCTTCATAAGCCATTCGGGCAATTTCAGTAAAAACTTTATGTCTTATTTCAGTTTTATTTGAATAAATTCCTCTCATAACTTTCTCCATTTCAATAAAAAATTGTAGAAAATCTACATATTAATAAAGAAAAAATCTTTTGTAAAGAGTATAACATATGATAGCAATTATATACAAGTAAATAGTTAAAAAATTAACAAAGTATTTAAAATATAATGATTACATTATTTGACGCGCTCCATATGAGCGTAAGAGTAGGATGTAACTTTTAGAATATAGGAATACTCAGCAAGGAATATAGAAAATAACTATTGAAATTTTTACATATAAAGTTGTATTATATAGTTTGGCTATTGGCAGGAAAACTTATGAGAAATACTAAATAGAAAATGCAGACCTTGGAGAGGGTCTATAAAAAACTACTACTACATAGAGCGAGGAAAAATAATTATGCAGGAAAATAATAATCCACTTGGCACAGAACCAATTGGAAAACTGTTAAAAAAGTTTGCAGTGCCAAGTATTATATCTATGTTGGTTATGTCTTTATACAATATAGTAGACCAGATTTTTATCGGACAAAAAGTTGGAGAACTTGGTAATGCAGCTACAAATGTTGCTTTTCCACTTACCACATTGTGTCTTGCTACAGCACTGACATTGGGAATAGGTGCGGCAGCAGGATTCAACTTAAATATGGGAGCAGGAGATACAAAAAAAGCCCCATATTTTATAGGTAATGCCACAACACTAATGTTGACAGTGGGATTGGTTCTTGCAGTTATTACTGCATTTTTTATGAAACCAATGCTTTTGTTTTTCGGTTCTACTGAAAATGTTTTGCCATATGCAATTGAATATACCGCAGTTCTTGCTATTGGTTATCCGGCTGCAATTTTGTCAGCAGGCGGGGCACATTTGATAAGAGCAGATGGCAGTCCTAATTTTTCAATGGCATGTAACCTGGCAGGTGCTATCATAAATGTAATTCTTGATTATGTATTTGTAATAGTATTTAATTGGGGCATGACAGGTGCTGCAATTGCTACAATCATAGGTCAGTATGTAGCAACTATAATGGTTTTATGGTATTTAACACGATTTAAAACAGTAAAATTAAAAAAAGAACATTTTATACCAAAGAAAAAAATATGTACAAAAACATGCCACCTTGGTATGGCACAGGGACTTAACCAGTTGGCAATTATGTTCGTACAAATTGTTATGAATAAGACATTAACATATTATGGTGCCCTTAGTAGTTTCGGCGCAGACATTCCACTAGCAGTGTGCGGCATTGTTATGAAAGTAAATCAGGTTTACTTTTCAGTGTGTATTGGAGTGGCACAGGGAATGCAGCCTATTGTCAGCTTTAACAGAGGTGCAGAAAAGTTTGATAGAGTCAGAAAAACATATAGAATGGCTTTAACATGCAACATTATAATCTCATGTCTGGCATTTGTGGTATTTCAATTATTCCCGGAACAACTGCTTAGTATATTTGGCTCAGGTAGTGAGGCATATGTGCAGTTTGGAATCAAATTTTTCAGAATCTTTTTGTTTATGACATTTTTAAATGGAATACAGCCTATTACATCAACATTCTGTACAGTTATTGGAGAACCAAACAAGGGAACATTCTTATCACTTACAAGACAGGTAATATGTTTCATTCCTCTTATGCTTGTGTTACCATTTGCCTTTGCCAAAATTGGTGGACAGGCAATGGGAATAGAAGGAGTAATGTATGTAGCACCGATATCTGACTTTTTAGCAGCAGTATTATCTTTGATTGTTGTTAAAAAAGTATTTAAAACGTTAAGATAAAAATAGTGTGTCAAAATACTAAATTGAAAAATATAAATACAACATATTTAATGACAAAAAATATGATTTATAAAGTTGAGTAAATTCCGGATGGAATCCCTGCTCAACTTTTTTTAAAAATGACAAAGTTCTATATTAATAAATAATAATTGTAAAAGTGACTTTTATTTAGTCTGAAAATAATCTTTATTATTGATATATTATACTACATAAACAATGTGTATCCCAAAAATAAAAAAAATCTAAAAAAAATACCAATAAAATAATTTTTATGCTGTACAAATGAGAATATATTGTGCTATAATTCTCTAGGCAGACACAAGATATAGTGTTTTGACAAAAAAGTACAAAAATTATCCCAATTGCCTTATATAAAGGCGTTTTGGATAAAAAAGATATATTATTACACAGTTATATTCGAGGAGAAAAAAGATGGAACAAAAAATTAGCAGAGTAATCAAAAGAAATGGTGAGGAAGTTTCTTTTGATGTAAACAAGATTCTTAATGCTATCAGAGCTGCAAACAATGAAATTGAACCTATTCACAAGTTAAATGAATATCAGATTTCAGCAGTTGGAAAAGTTGTAGAAGATCAGATTGTAAATGCACCTCATGCCACATCAGTAGAAGATATTCAGGATATGGTAGAGCGTGGCATTATGGAGATGCGTGGTTACGAAGTTGCACAAAAATACGTAAGATACCGTTATGTTCGTGAATTGGCACGTAAGTCAAATACCACAGATGAAGGCATTTTGGCACTTATTGAACAGTTAAATGAAGAAGTAAAACAGGAAAATTCCAACAAAAATCCTACAATCAATTCAACACAGAGGGATTATATGGCTGGAGAAGTCAGCAAGGATTTAACAAAGCGTATATTACTTCCTGAAGATATTGTTCAGGCACATGAGCAGGGGATTATTCATTTTCATGATTCGGATTATTTTGCACAGAAAGAACACAACTGTGATTTAATAAATTTAGAAGATATGCTTCAGAATGGTACATGTATTTCTGAAACAAAAATTGACAAACCCCATAGTTTTTATACAGCCTGCAATGTTACAACACAGATTGTAGCTCAGGTAGCAAGCAATCAGTATGGTGGACAGTCTTTTTCATTGGGACATTTGGCACCATTTGTACAGGTCAGCAGAGAAAAAATTACAAAGGAAGTTTTAGCTGAAAGAGAAGAAGTTGGTTTGGATTACAGCGATGATCAGGTTAAAAAGATTGTTGAAAGAAGATTAAAGGATGAAATCAACAGAGGCATTCAGACTATACAGTACCAGCTTATTACACTTATGACATGTAATGGTCAGGCACCATTTGTAACTATGTTTATGTATCTTGATGAAGTACCTGATGGTCAGACAAGAGATGACCTTGCAACACTTATTGAGGAAGTATTAAAACAGCGTATACAGGGTGTTAAAAATGAAAAAGGTGTTTGGATTACACCTGCATTTCCAAAGATTATTTATGTTTTGGATGAAGACAACGTTACACCTGATTCAAAATATTGGGCATTAACAGAACTTGCTGCAAAATGTACTGCAAAACGTATGGTTCCTGATTATATTTCTGCAAAGGTAATGAAGGAAATGAAGCAGGGCTGTGTATATCCTTGTATGGGATGCAGAAGTTTTCTTACAGTAGAAGACAGCCAGAGAAATCCTGATGGAAGCCACAAGTTTTATGGACGTTTTAATCAAGGTGTTGTAACTATCAACCTTGTAGATGTTGCATGTTCATCAAATGGTGACATGGATTTATTCTGGAAGATTTTAGATGAAAGATTAGAACTTTGCCACAGAGCATTAAGATGCAGACATGAAAGATTGCTTGGTACACCATCAGACGTTGCACCAATTCTTTGGCAAAACGGAGCATTGGCACGTCTTAAAAAAGGTGAAACAATTGACAAGTTGTTATTTAATGGATATTCAACTATTTCACTTGGCTATGCAGGTCTTTATGAAATGTGTGTAAGAATGACAGGCAAATCACATACAGATCCTGAAGCAAAACCATTTGCACTTAAAGTTATGCAGAGATTAAATGACAAGTGTAATGAATGGAAGGCAGCTGAAAATATCAGTTATTCAGTATACGGAACACCTATGGAATCAACAACATACAAGTTTGCAAAATGCTTACAGAAAAGATTTGGTGTGATTAAAGGTGTTACAGACAAAAACTATATTACAAACAGTTACCATGTACATGTTACTGAGGAAATTGATGCCTTCAGCAAACTGAAATTCGAATCAGATTTCCAAAAACTATCACCGGGTGGAGCTATCAGTTATGTAGAAGTTCCAAATCTTCAGGACAATATCGAAGCAGTTATTGAAGTTATGAAGTTTATTTATGACAACATTATGTATGCTGAGTTAAACACAAAGTCAGACTACTGTGAATGTTGTGGATACAATGGTGAAATTCAGATTATCACTGATGAAGAAACAGGCAAATTAGTTTGGGAGTGCCCAAGCTGTGGCAACAGAAATCAGGACAAAATGAGCGTTGCAAGAAGAACCTGTGGATATATCGGTACACAGTTTTGGAATCAGGGAAGAACTCAGGAAATAAAAGACAGAGTTCTTCATCTGTAGAATAAAACAATGGAAAATAATTAGAGAAAATAGAAAGAACTTCTTTTGATGAAAAGTCAGAAGAGGTTCTTTTTAGATGTAAGTTTACCTTATTTAAATTTTATAACTGATTAGTATTTTGAAGTCCTATGTAAAGACATAAACCAAATCAGTTAACGATACGCATATTACGCTTATAATAATAGCATACTAAAAGAAAAGGGCTTATAATTAACGAATTCATGAGTGGATAGGACCATTTACCATAAGAAATATAAGATGGTATGACATTTTTGAGAAACTTGCAAAAGTTATTGGAGTAGATACATATACAATCAATGTTTTTATCTTAATTCCTATAATAAAATTGTTTTAATTTCAAGCAATAAATGGTATAATATTGTTAGTTTTTAGTTCGGAAATTTAAACGGGCCTGGTATGGGCAAAAAATGAATAATTAAAAAGAAAAACATGAAAAGTAGGAGAAAATCTATGATTATAAAGCATTTAAAAGAGCATTTTTTTAATGAACTGACAAAGGAAGAGCACTTAAATAAAATAAAAGAAGGAGCGTTACCATATAGTAGATTAATGACATATTACAAATGTGCCATTATGGAAGTGGAAACAAAATTTAAAGTATTAAATGAACAGTTTTCCCTTAGATATGATGAAAATCCAATAGAAGCAATTAAGTCAAGATTAAAGTCACCTGACAGCATAGTCAATAAAATGCATAAAAAGAATATACCAATGACCACTGATGCAATTGAACAAAACATTTTTGACATTGCAGGAATCAGAATAATTTGTTCTTTTAAGCAGGATATTTATAAGATGGCAGATTTGCTGTTACAGCAGGACGATATTAAACTGGTAGAAAAGAAAGATTATATCAAACATCCAAAAGAAAGCGGATACAGAAGTCTTCATTTGATAGTGGAGATTCCTATATTTCTTGAAAATGAAAAAAGACCGATGAAAGTTGAAGTACAGTTTCGAACAATTGCCATGGATTTTTGGGCAAGTCTTGAACACAAGCTTAGATACAAGAAAGACATCAATCCGGAAGTTATGGAACAGTTATCAAGAGACTTAACAGAATGTGCATTAAAATGTGCAGATTTAGACCATAAGATGGAGAACATTAAAAAAAGTCTTGAAGAAGGAAAGAGGATAGAATCATGATATTTGAATTTAAAAATATGGAAGATACAATTATTAACAATTTTTATGGTGGAAGAGACCATATTAGTGCCAAGATGCATGTAGATGACAATCTAAAATTAATGAAAGGAACATTACCACCAAAAGCATCAATTGGTATACATACTCATGAAAATAACAGTGAAGTAGTATTTGCAATTTCCGGTGAAGCGGAAGTGACCATGGATGGAAAAACAGAAATTTTAAAACCCGGTTGTGTTCACTATTGCCCAATGGGGCATAGTCACGGCATGGAAAATAAGAAAGACGAAGACTTTGTTATGTACGCTGTAGTACCAAATCATAAAATGTAAAGGATGGATTATGAACGGAGTATCATTTTATAAGGAAAGGCCCATTGACGAAAGGGCAGTTTATTTTACGGAAGAATTTTTTGATATTACATCAGATGGTTTGACAGATGTAAGTAATCAGTTACAGGATGCCATTTATTCTGTGGTAAAGCAGGATGGATATGGCGTCCTTTTTGTGCCTCAGGGAACATATCTTATTAGCAAAACAATCTATATTCCAAAGGCAGTGAGAATTATTGGATATGGAGAAGAACGACCAAAGTTTATTTTAAAAGACAATGCTGTAGGCTTTGATAGAGAGCAGAAAAATCAAAAAGGTGGATTTAAATATCTGTTTTGGTTTGTAAATATGATGCAGGAAGATGAAAGTCTGATTCAGGATGCAAACCCGGGTACATTTTACAGCGCAATGTCCAACATAAACATAGATTTAGGACATGGAAATCCTTATGCAGTAGCATTTAGAACCCATTATGCCCAACACTGCTTTATCAATCACATAGATATAGAAGTAGGTACTGCCATGGCAGGAATTTATGATGTTGGAAACGAAATGGAGGATATCTACATCAATGGAGGACAGTACGGAATTATTACCACAAAATGTTCTCCGGGTTGGCCGTTTGTAATGGTTGATACAAGATTTAACGGACAAAGAATTGCTGCCATAAAAACAAGGGAAGTTGGTCTTAACATTATTAGGGCCCATAGCACAAATACAACCAAATTTGTAGATGTAGAGGAAGGATATTTTGAGAAACTGATTATAGAAGACTCGATATTTGAGGATATGAATACGTTCCTTGATATAGCCTGTGAAAAAAATCATCTTACTCAAATTAATGTAAAGAGCTGTTATCTGAAAGCAGTAGAAAATATTATATATTTTAAGGACACAAAAAAGAGAATAAATAACGAAGATTATCAATGTCTTCTGAAAAAATATGTTCATGGTGTGGTGGCAAGTGATGTGAATCCAAACAAAACATTCCATGATGAAATTTACAGATATGCAAAAGAAGTGAATTATTCTGTACTAAAAACAGACATAAAACCCCTTCCAAATATGGAAACGTGGGTCAATGCAAAGTCTGTTGGTCTAAAAGGAGATGGAAAAACAGATGATACATTGGCATTAACAGAGGCTGTCAAAAAATACAGAACCATATATTTTCCACAAGGTGAGTATATTTTAAAAGACACCATAAAAATGGAAGAAGACACAGCTTTTATAGGATTTAATCCGGTATCAACACAGCTGATATTAAAAGAAAATTCTGAAAAGTTTACCGGATTTGGCAAAGTAAAACCATTTATAAAAACATCCTCAAAAAGCAATATAATGATGGGACTTGGCATTAATACAGGAGGAAGAAATCCAAGAGCCTGTGGTGTGTATTGGTGTGCAGACGAAAATTCATATATGAATGATGTGAAATTCTTTGGTGGTCATGGAAATCTTGTAAAAGGCACAGGGGAATTTGAAATGCCATATGACAGAGGAAGAGCAAGAGATGCATCCTTAGAAAGAATTTGGGATTATCAGTATCCAAGCCTTTTCATAGAAAACGGCGGAGGTGTATTTAAGGATATATGGTCAGCAAGCCCTTATGTAACAGCAGGGGTACAGATCCAAAATACAAAAAAGAAAACAAGAATTTATTGCTTGTCGTTAGAACATCATGCAAGATGTGAAATGCGAATGAGAAATGCCGAAAATATTACAATATATGGCTTCCAGAGTGAAGAAGAAAAAGCAGAGGGAGAATTTGCTCTTCCTATTGAACTTCAAAACTGTAAGAATATTGTGTTCGCATCTACATATTGTTTTAGAACAGTATTTGTACAAAGACCATTTCCTTATTGTGTAAAAACATGGAACTGTGAAAATATATCATTTTTAAATGTACATAATTATTCTCAGATGAAGTACACAATTGACAATTTCTTACTTGATGTTAATTCAAAAACGGAGATTAGACCATGGCAGGCAGCAAAAATTGAAGTTACAGGAAAAGCTGCAAAGAAACCGCTAAAATGGGAGAGTGTTATAGGAGAAGTTAATTTAGAAACAGACAAAAAATATGTAACTCAGGCAACTGAAAAGAGATACTCCTACACAAAATTATATGATGGATTTAGGTTTGCAGATGGTGGATGTAGTGATGGAAGAGGTAATTTCTATTTCCTTGACAGTCTTGATAAAAAAATCTACAGAATTGACGGAAAAACACTGGAGATGACTTTGTTTTTTGAATCGCCATTTAAAGTGAACTCCATTGGTTTTGATACAAGAGACAATATTATCGTAATTGGTGAGTATTCTATTCCAAGGGGAGCAACTCTAAATGGAAAAGAAATAGTCAACAATATGCCACCTGACAGTCATGGCACATCTTACGGTTTCTGGTATGACAGCAGAGCGTATGTGGTAGCATTTACTGTGAATGGAAAAGGCGAAATGAATCGATTGGAAAAGATAAATATAGGCGATATCGAACCTGAAAGAGTACTATATCCGGGTAACAGATGGAGAGACAGCACTGATTTTGAAAGTGTTGTACAGTATAATCCACAGAAAGCATTTATAGCACCTGACGGAGCAACAATTATACCATGTCATTATGATTTGATGAGAGCAAACAATTTGTCAAGGTCAAAGCCGGGTAGGAAGTTGTATTCTGTAGATGAGCTTTACAAAAGAGTATGGCAGTGTGAGATTACAAAAGAAGGATTGTTAACAAACCCTGTTCCAATTATAGAAGAAGGTGACTTTAGAGTTAAAAAGTTTAACAACAAAATCTATGTAGGTGACGACAATATAAAAGTTTATGACAATTTAAAATTGTCAGAGATTATAGAATTACCACAAAGACCTACTACATTTGATTTTGGAGGAGAGAAACGTCACAATTTGCTGGTGACAACAAGGCATGCGGTATATATTGTAAAAGCCGGTAATTAAAAGGAGGATGACATGAGAAAATATCTTGTTGCAACATTAATAATACTAATTGCTGCAATAAGTTTTGGATGTGGCAAAAATAAGCAGACAAAACATACAGATGACAGAATAAAATATGTAACAGATGGAGAGGCAGTAAAAGATGACAGTGTTTTTGGAAAAAATACATACGTTTACAGCACATCAGATGATATAAATAAAATTCAGGAAAAGTTAGACAGCATTTACCAGACACAGCAAACAAATCAGTTTGGAGAAGAAAGATATGCGGTGCTTTTTAAACCGGGAAAATACAACACTTCATTAAAAGTAAATGTTGGATTTTACACACAGATATCCGGACTTGGAACTTCTCCCAAAGATACAAATTTAAATGAATTGTGGGTTGATGCAAAATGGATGTATACCAATGCAACATGCAATTTTTGGAGAAGTGCTGAAAACTTTAGCATAAACAAATATTGTATGTGGGCAAATTCTCAGGCCGTTTCATTAAGAAGAATTTATTCATCAAATGGAATTGTATTAAGTGATGGAGAAGGATGGTCCAGTGGTGGATTTATGGCAGATTGCAAATTTGACGGTACTGTATCATCAGGATCACAGCAACAGTACATGTTTAGAAACAACCAGTGGGGATTCTACGAAAATGGTGTTTGGAATATGGTATTTGTAGGTCAGGAAACTTCATCAACACCATATGGAGAGTGGCCTTATGCACCATATACAAATGCATCTGAATCCCCAAAAGTTCAGGAGAAGCCTTACATATGTTACGATGACGAAAAAGGTTATGGTGTGATGGTGCCTACAATGCGAAAAAATGCCACAGGTATTTCATGGGACAAAAAGGTAACAGGTACATTTTACAGCCTTAATACATTTTACATAGCAGATTCTGAAAAAGACAACAGTGACACATTAAACAGTGCGCTAAAAGAAGGCAAAAACATTTTGTTTACACCTGGTGTATATACAATTGAAAAGCCATTATCAGTCACAAAAAAAGATACAATTATATATGGTATGGGCCTTGCTACATTAGAGGCAACAAAAGGCACATCTGCCATGGAAGTAGCTGATGAGGATGGAATAAAAGTATGCGGATTGTTATTTGAAGCAGGAGAGAAAAAATCACAAACTCTTTTAAAAGTTGGAGACAAAAAAACTGATGTGTCCCATGAAAACAATCCACTATGTTTTAGCGATGTTTACTTTAGAGTTGGCGGTGGAAAATATGCCGGAAAAGTTGACAATTGCGTAACAATCAACAGCAATGATGTTATTGGAGACAATTTCTGGGTATGGCGTGGAGACCACAGCACCAATGTAGGATGGGATACAAACACAGCACCAAACGGAATTATAATAAACGGTGACAATGTTATTATGTATGGTTTGTTTGTGGAACATTTTCAGCAGTATCAGACTGTTTGGAACGGAAATAACGGCAAATTGTTTTTCTACCAAAGTGAAATGCCATATGATGCACCAAACCAGAAATCATACAAAAGTAACAATGGCAAAAAAAAGGGCTATGCGTCAATAAAAGTAAATGACGATGTAAGCAAATTTGAAAGTTATGGTGTTGGAATTTACTGTTACAACCGTGATGCCGACATAGAAATTTTCAGTGCAGTGGAAGTACCTGACAAAGAAGGCGTAAAACTTCACAACACATGTACAGTAAAATTAAACGGAATGGGAAAAATTACTCATGTAATTAATAATCATGGAGATGCCACAGAAAATGGCGGTAACGCATACAGAATCAGAGAATATGAAAATGGAGTGGTGCAGCAGTAATGTTCTGTACTAATGAAAAATAGAAGAGTAATAATGCTGTGCATTAACAAACGGATACAGACACATAGACACAGCCAAAGCTTATGGCAATGAAAAAAGTGTTGGTAAAGCCATAAAGGATTTTGGACTGTCAAGAGATAAAGTTTTTATTACAACAAAACTTCCTGCTGAATGTAAGGGATATGATATTACAAAGAAATGCTTTGAAGAGTCATTAAATGATTTAGGTTATATTGACTTATATCTTATACATGCACCATGGCCATGGGACAAAATAGGAATGGATTGTACAAAAGAAAACATTGAATCATGGAAGGCAATGGAAGAAATTTAAAAAGAAAAGAAGGTAGGAGCAATACAAATTCCAAAATCTACAAAAGAAGAAAGAATAATTTCTAACGTTCAGGTAGATTTTGTTATGAGTGATGAGGATATGGAATATCTGGACAAAAAATAGATAAATAGAATTATTTGTATAATTTTGAAAGAAACAGACAAACTGTATTATCTATACAGATTTAAATAAAACAGGCAGATAGGATTGCGTATACAATCCTATCTGCCTGTTTTTATAGTTATAATATTAAACAGTCCATCCGCCGTCCACAGTTATAATCTGGCCGGTCATATAGTTGCCGGCAGCTAAAATGGCATATACAGCCTTACTTATATCTTCTACAGTACCGATTCTTCCACATGGAATTTCTTCTGCAATACTATCAATATCACTTTTGCTTAAATGTCCATTCATTTTTGTATCTATAATTCCACATGAAATAGCATTAACCTGTATATTAGAAGGAGCAAGTTCTTTTGCTAAAGCTTTTGTAAATGTATTAATGGCTCCTTTTGTAGTTGAATATGCCACTTCACATGAAGCACCGCAATTTCCCCATACAGATGAAATGTTGATAATTTTGCCACAACCATTGTGAAGAAAATGAGGAATAAGTAATTTGCTTAAAAATACAGCAGAAGTAACATTTGTATTCCAAATTTCATTCCATTGTTCTAATGAAAGATCCTGAACAAGACCTACAATTGACATCCCTGCATTGTTTATAAGAACATCAATTTTAAATTGTTCTTTTGTGATAAAATCAACTATGGCCTTTATGGAATTTATATTTGATAAATCACATTTAATATAGTAAAAACTGTCTTTCCATTTCTTTTTTAACTTACTTACAGTGCGTTCATTTTTAAAATAAGTACCAATCACAATATAGTTGTGATTTAATAAATTCTCGCAAATAGCATAACCGATATCTCCTGAAGCACCGGTTACGATAGCAGTTTTTTTCATGACAATCTCCTTTTCACGACTAATTTCTTAAAAAATATAAATTAAATAAAATGAGAATACTATAAAACATGGGTTGTAAAAAAAAATTAAATAAGAATTCACATTTATAAAATATACTTACTATAAAATAACATAATAAAATAACAAATGCTACAACAGTACAAATAAAATAGTTTGAAAATGCGAGAAAGTCATTCTTAATGAAAATAACTGGAACAATATTTGTATTTGTTGACATAACGTAAGCAAGATGTTATTATTGTAATAAAATTGTAACATTTATGTTCAAAAAAACAAATGGAGGCGTATATTATATGAGTCACTATAATGGTAAAAAAATAGTAGCAGGGATTTTTGCAATGACCATGGCAGTTACACTTACACAGCCTATGTTTGCAGAAGAGCTTAATACTGAAATACCAAGTGCAGGCGCATCAATGGTTATTGATGATTATATTTCAAATAATGGTAGCGATGAAGATTTAGTAAAATACTTACCGGCTGCTGAAAAAACTGAAAACAAAATAAATAAAGTAACAAAAAACAATGACAACAGAGAGAATAAGTTATTCTCAGACATTGCCATTGCAAAGGTAAGCGGTGGCTCAGAAGGTTATGTAAATGTAAGAAAGAAAGCCAGCGCAAAGTCAAGAAGAGTTGGAAAGATTTATAACAACTGTGGAGCACGAATTTTAGAAACTACAAAATCCGGTTGGTACAAGATTAAGTCAGGAAATTGTACAGGATATATCAAATCAGAATATTTTGTAACAGGAAATAAGGCGGAATCAATAGCGTTAGACAATGGATATGTATTTGCAAACATAAAAGAATCAGGTGTTCATGTAAGAGAAAAGACAAACACAGATTCGGGTATTGTAACAAATGTATATTTAAATGAAGATTATACAATTAAGAAATACAACAACGATGGCAAGTGGGTAAAGGTTAAAATTGCCGATGGTGTCAGTGGTTGGGTTTCAGCTGATTATGTAAAAGTAAGTGTTAATATGGAAACAGCAATTACCAACGCAGAAGAAAGAGCCATGATTAAAGCTCAAAAAGCGCAGGAAAAGAGAGAACGTCAGGCTGCAGCAGAAAAGGCAAACAATCAGTCTAACAACAATACAAATAACACAAACAACACAAACAACAATACACATAGCAATACAAACAACAACAATACATACACAGCGCCTAAGACTACAAAACCTGCATCAAATTCTACATCACATGAAAGTTCAGGTAGTGGAGCATCAGCAGTAGTTGCGTATGCAAAACAGTTCTTAGGAAATCCATATGTATATGGCGGTTCAAGTTTGACAAACGGAACGGACTGTTCAGGATTTACAATGTCAGTATATGCACATTTTGGTTATTCTCTTAACAGATCTTCATATACTCAGGTATACAATGGAAAATCAGTTTCACTTAGTGCATTACTTCCAGGTGATTTATTGTTCTACAAGTATAATAGTTCAACAATCAGCCATGTAGCTATGTACATTGGTGGTGGACAGATTATACATGCATCAACAGAAGAAACAGGAATCATTATTAGTGGTATGGGTTCACCTTGTGCAGCAAGAAGAATAATATACTAATGAAACATAGTTTCATAAACAGAGTTTGACCTATATAAAAAGATGTCGGATATTTTATCTGACATCTTTTTTACATATACATAATATTTTAATCAAATATCCACTTATGCATAATGTTTAAAACGGTTATATATACTTCTTATCAGGACTTTAACTAATTTGGCTGTGAGGTAACAAAAAAATTACGTTTTGTTATTGAAAAATGTCAAGGGAAATTATAGAGAATGCACAATTTCATTACTTCTTTACAAAACATTCGTTCTTTTATCATTCGACAAAGATTTACATAAAAATCCACGAAAAAAGGTTAATAATGTTAATAACTCGGTTAATAACCTTTAAAATAAGCAAAAAGTGACTAAAATATAATGTTAATAAGTATAGTTATGAACATTTATGTAAAATGATGTCAAAAGTTGTAAAAACATTTTTTTTGTGCACTTTGTCCAAAAATAGTTAAATGTAGGTAAAATGAAAAAATACTTTAAAATTTCACACTTTTTCCTTGGTATTATTTCACATAGTATGGTATAATTTATATACTAGAAAACGAAAGGAAGTGGTACCATGAAAATTAAAATTTTCGGAAAGAATATTGAGGTGACAGAAGGCATCAGAAATGCTGTCGAAGAGAAACTCGGAAAGTTAGACAAGTATTTTGCAGAAGAGACAAAAGCAGATGTTACACTTAGTGTTAATCGAAACGACCAAAAAGTGGAGGTAACAATTCCGGTAAAAGGTAATATTATTAGAGCGGAAGAAATAAGTGACGACATGTATGCATCAATTGACATGGTTGAAGAGACAATTGAACGTCAGTTGGTAAAATACAAAAACAAACTTGTAGACAAGAAAAAAGCATATCGTGAAAGTTTTACACCGGATTTTATTGATGCTGATTATGAGGACGAAGAAGAGTCAGCAGTAAAGATTGTTAGGACTAAGAGTTTTGGAATCAAACCAATGGATGCTGAAGAAGCATGTGTACAGATGGAACTTTTAGGACACAATTTCTTTGTATTCTTAAATGCACAGACAGATGAAGTAAACGTAGTTTACAAACGAAAAGGTGGAAAATATGGTTTGATTGAACCAATATTTGATTAATTATAAATCAAAGAATACATAATATAAAAACACAGTTATGAATTTATATTTATAGCTGTGTTTTTTTGTTTACGAAAAGTTTACAATATTTACAATAAAATAAAATCTAAATTATTGAATTAGTAAGGGTAAAATGATAAAATACCAAATAGTGTGTGGCAAGGTTTCACTAGTTTAGGTTATAAATAGTTAATGAACCAGACTCGGGGATTGGAGACAATGCACGGTAAAGAAAATATATAGAGGAGATTACCATGGGAGTAATTAATAAGATTATAGGAACTCACAGCGAGCGTGAATTAAAAAGACATAAGCATACATTGGATAAAGTTCTTTCGCTCAAACCTGAGATGGAAAAGTTATCAGATGAGCAGATGAAAGAAAAAACTGAAGAGTTTAAAAAGAGATATCAGAACGGAGAAACATTGGATAGCTTGTTACCTGAAGCTTTCGCTTTAGTAAGAGAGGCAACAAGAAGAACACTGGGTACTGAGCATTATCCATGCCAGATATTAGGTGGTATTATTTTACATCAGGGTCGTATTGCTGAGATGAAAACAGGTGAAGGTAAAACACAGACATGTTTGCTCCCTGCATATCTTAACGCATTAACAGGAAAGGGCGTTCATATTGTTACAGTCAATGAATACCTCGCTACCCGTGATGCTGAGTGGATGGGACAGGTCCATAGATTTTTAGGACTTACAGTTGGCTGTGTTTTGTCAGACATGGAACATGAAGACAAAAAAGCAGCATATAACTGTGATATCACATATATTACAAACAACGAATTAGGTTTCGATTACTTAAGAGACAACATGGTTGTATACAAGGAACAGTTAGTTCAGCGTGGACTTTCATACTGCATTATTGATGAGGTTGACTCAGTTTTGATTGATGAGGCAAGAACACCTCTTATTATTTCAGGTCAGAGTGGAAAATCTACAAGACTTTATGAAATGTGCGATATTTTAGCAAGACAGATGGAAAGAGGTACAGCCAATCCTGAACTTAGCAAAATGGACGCAATTATGGGTGTAGATATAGAAGAAGATGGAGACTTCCTTGTAAATGAAAAGGACAAGATTGTCACTTTGACAGCACAGGGTATTGAAAAGGTTGAAAAGTTCTTCCACATTGAAAACTATGCTGATGCTGAAAATTTAGAATTACAGCACAATGTTATTTTAGCTTTAAGAGCACACAATCTTATGCATAGAGATCAGGATTATGTAGTAAAAGATGACGAAGTTCTTATTGTAGATGAGTTTACAGGACGTATCATGCCGGGTCGTAGATATTCAGACGGCTTACATCAGGCTATAGAAGCAAAGGAACATGTAAAGGTAAACAGAGAAAGCAAAACTCTTGCAACAATTACATTCCAGAACTTCTTCAACAAATATGAAAAGAAAGCAGGTATGACAGGTACTGCTCTTACAGAGGAAAAAGAATTTAGAGATATTTACAGCATGGACGTTGTTGAAATTCCAACAAACAAACCAATTGCAAGAATTGACCATGAAGATGCTGTATTTAAAACAAAGAAGGGCAAGTTAAAGGCAGTTGCAGATGAGATAGAAAAATCATATGCAAAGGGACAGCCTGTACTTGTTGGTACAATAAATATTGATGCATCAGAAGAAATTAGTGACATACTTAGAAAACGTGGTATTCCACATCAGGTATTAAATGCCAAGTTTCATGAAAAAGAAGCTGAAATTGTAGCACAGGCAGGACAGCATGGAGCAGTTACAATTGCTACAAACATGGCAGGACGTGGTACTGATATTAAGCTTGATGATGCTGCAAGAGAAGCAGGTGGTCTTAAGATTATTGGTACAGAAAGACATGAGTCAAGACGTATTGACAACCAGTTAAGAGGTCGTTCAGGTCGTCAGGGTGACGTTGGTGAATCAAAGTTCTACATCTCATTAGAGGATGATATTATGAGACTTTTTGCATCTGACAAATTAATGTCTGTATTCAATGCATTAGGTGTTCCTGAAGATGAAGAACTACACCACAAGGCACTTACAAGTACAATTGAAAGAGCACAGAAAAAGATAGAAGGAAATAACTTTGGTATCAGAAAGAACCTTATGGAATATGATAAGGTAAACAATGATCAAAGAGAGATTATATATGCTGAAAGAGCAAGAGTTCTTAACGGCGAAAACATGAGAGATGCTATCATTAAGATGATAAATGAAGTGATTGAATCACAGGTGGATATGTTCATTGGCAGTGATCAGTCATCTGAACAGTGGGATTTGGCAGGTCTTGCACAGTCATTGCTTGAAATTATTCCTTTCAAGTTGAAACTTACAAATGATGACATAAAGCATTTATCAAAATCAGAGTTTAAACAAAAACTTAAAGAGGAAGCATTGAAGCTTTACGAAGCAAAAGAAGCTGAATTTCCGGAACCTGAACATATCAGAGAATTAGAGAGAATTGTCCTTCTAAAAGTTATTGATAGAAAATGGATGGATCACCTTGATGACTTGGAACAGTTAAAACAGGGTATTGGTCTTATGGCATATGGTCAGAAAGATCCTGCAGTAGAATACAAGATCCAGGGATTTGAAATGTTTGGATTTATGATTGAAAACATCAAGATTGACACTGTTAAGACATTATATCATATTCAGGTTGAACAGAAAGTTGAACGTGAAGAAGTAGCACAGGTTACAGGTACAAACAAAGACAGCGAAGATGGTGTTAAAAAGCCAAAGCAAAGAGCAGAGGCAAAGGTTTATCCAAATGATCCTTGTCCATGTGGCAGTGGCAAAAAGTACAAAAACTGTTGTGGAAGAAAAGCATAATTATAACAGATTATAAAAATATAAAAGACGGGAATTTCCCGTCTTTTTGTTGATAATATTTAACAGCTTGGTTATACAATTATACTGTAGTAACATAGACGTTCTTTGTCGGGTGTTAATAATCATAAATATATTGTAATAGAAAGAGGTATTTCTGTGGTTGAATTAGAACAGTACAAATATGAATGGAGTCAATACAAAGATAGAGTTGAGGAATTGGCAAAGTCATTTAATATTGAAAAAAAACAGGAAAGAATTTCTCAGATAGAAAAAGAAATGGAAAAACAGGACTTTTGGGATGATGTGAAAAAGTCTCAAGAGATTTTAAAAGAAATGAAAAAACTAAAATCTGAACTTGAAGTTATAAAAAACTTGCAGGAAAAATACGAGGATTTAGGTGTTCTTATTGAAATGGGAGATGAAGAAGAAGATCAATCAGTTGTTCAGGAAGTTGCAGAAGAACTGAAAGACTTCAAAAAAGAATTTGAGAAGGTTAAAATATCTACTTTATTATCAGGCGAGTATGACAAGTATAATGCAATTTTAAAAATAAATGCAGGAGCAGGTGGTACAGAATCCTGCGACTGGGCAAGTATGCTATATAGAATGTTTACCAGATGGGCAGAGTCAAAAGGATATAAAACAGAAGTGATAGATTTTCTTGACGGAGATGAAGCAGGTATTAAATCCATCACTTTTCAGGTGGCAGGCGAAAATGCCTATGGCTATCTTAAATCAGAAAAAGGAGTCCACAGACTAGTAAGAATATCTCCTTTTAATGCTGCAGGCAAACGTCAGACATCCTTTGCATCTCTTGATGTAATGCCTGACATAGAAGAAGATTTAGACATAGAAATAAATGATGATGATATTAGAATAGATACTTATCGTTCAAGTGGTGCCGGCGGACAGCACATCAATAAAACATCATCGGCCATTCGTATTACACATATTCCAACAGGAATAGTAGTTCAATGTCAAAATGAACGTTCCCAGTTGCAAAATAAGGATAGAGCCATGAAGATGCTTAAATCTAAACTATATGTATTGAAGAAACAGGAAGAAGAAGAGAAGCGTTCAGGTATAAGAGGCGAAGTAAAAGAAATCGGTTGGGGTAACCAAATCAGGTCTACTGTCATGCAACCATACACTACGTCAAATC
>URQO01000034.1 GCA_900550135.1 uncultured Eubacterium sp. | reverse complement strand
TCCTCCACGTAATTCTTCAAATCTAATAAATCCTTTAAATAAATGTGCCTCGTTGCCCGCCTTTCTGCTATATTCCATTACCTGCATAACATATGGATTGGCAAGCATTTTGGTAACTCTTTCTCCTACTTTGTATCCAAGTTTTAAAAAACCAACAATACTGTCAGCCCTTTGTTCCTCATAGTGCATGCATGCTCTATACACCATCATATATGCTTCTATGGATATCTTCACTCTAATGGATGTGGCCACTCTCACTGCTTTGTCCAAATCCGTGTCTATTGTAATAAACTCCGAAAAGAAAGTAGGCTCATAATTTTTCCCCGGATGAATGTGTATACCACATCCTTTGTTCATAAGTACCCACCCATCATAGACAGCTGTCATAATTCCGTCAAAGCTGTCATCACACACTAATGTAACATTTTTGCTGTTGTTCATGCCTTTACCTCCAAATCCATTAACGTCATCTGTCTGTACGTTGTGTCTTCTTCAATGGCAAAAATCTGCTTTCTATCTTTGTCTGCCAGGGCTCTTGCAATATAATCCTTATCCATCTTAAGTGGGATCATAGTCTTTCCGTTGCATGTAATAAAATATGCTGCTCTCTTTAAGACTACTCCCATCTTTTTCAGACTGTCAAAGTCTAAAACTCCGTATCTTCTTGCTGATACTATACGCCTTGCCGACTTTACTCCCAGTCCCGGAATCCTTAACAAAGTATAATAATCTGCCCTCATAATCTCTACCGGAAACTGCTCTAAATGGTTTATTGCCCAGTCGCATTTTGGATCAATAACTACGTTAAAATTGGGATGTTTTTCGTTTAACAACTCCCTGACCTGAAATCCGTAATATCTTAAAAGCCAATCTGCCTGATAAAGTCTGTGCTCTCTAAGCAATGGATTAGGACCCACTAATGCAGGTGCGTCAATATTGTGATTCACATCTACAAATGCCGAATAAAACACTCTCTTCATCTTGTATTCCCTGTACATATGCTCTGTAACAGTCATCAACTGATAGTCTGTCTCCGGGGTGGCTCCAATAATCATTTGTGTACTTTGTCCTGCCGGCACAAATCCTGACTGTTTTTTTCTGCCCGTCCTTGTAACAAGACTGTAGCCGTCTCCTGTTCCTGCAATCAAATGACCTGAGCCAATCTGAATCTGTCTCATTGAAGTAAGCATATTTTTGTGATTTTTGTTTGGTGCTAACTGTTTCAACCCCTCCTTGGTAGGAAGTTCTAAATTGGTACTCATTCTATCTGCAAGAAAACCTATCTTTTCAATAATCTCCGGTGATGTGCCGGGAATTGCCTTTACATGAATATAACCATAAAATCTATGTTCATTTCTTAACTTGTATAGTGTTTCATATATAAGGCTCATAGTATAATCAGGACTATTCAAAATTCCTGAACTTAAAAACAATCCCTCTATATAATTTCTTCTGTAAAACTCCATGGTCAGTCTGCACACCTCACCAGGAGTAAAACTTGCCCTTGGCACATCATTTGACCGCCTGTTGATGCAATACTTGCAGTCAAATATACACTCATTTGTGAATAAAATCTTTAGCAAAGAAACACACCTTCCGTCTGAGGCAAATGTGTGACATATCCCACAGGCATGAGCATCCCCCATACCTTTGCCCTTATTTGACCTGTCTACTCCACTACTGGTACATGCAACATCATACTTTGCAGCATCTGTTAAAATCTTTAATTTTTCTGATATAGTCATATCCTGTTGAATATTAATTGCTCTCACCTCTTTCGAACATTTGTTCTCTTTTGATATATTAACACCTTTCTTTTCTCATTGCAACCACCAAAAAATGTAAATTTATTTTTTTAATTTTTGTATCATTTATACTTAATTGTGTTAAACTGTAATTAGTATTTTATTCAAGGAGGTATATTATGCCGGCACTTTATACCCACAACAAATTTGGCAAACTTGTAATTTCACAACTGCCATCTTCAGTTAAATCAATTATAAGAAAGTATCCTGATGAGTTTCGTATTGGACTTCAGGGGCCTGATTTTTTATTTTTTAATATAACCAATTCAAAACTTCCCAAAATGGGGATTTTTATTCACCACAACAATGTTTATGATTTCATGAAAAATGCAGCAGACGTTGTTAAACAATATGGCGCAAATGACCCGCGATATAGTTATATTGTAGGTTTTATATGCCATTTTGTACTAGACAATATGTGTCATCCTTTTGTAAATAAATTTATGAAAGATACAGGTTGCGGTCATGTGGAAATTGAAGGAGATTTGGAACATTTGATTTTAAGCAAAGACAATTTCAAACCTGAGCATTATCCGATTTATAAACTGATTCCTACAGACTACAATGTTGCTGTTC
The DNA here is from genome assembly GCA_900550135.1 of uncultured Eubacterium sp. Lineage (GTDB taxonomy): Bacteria > Bacillota > Clostridia > Lachnospirales > Lachnospiraceae > Eubacterium_G. Next base: position 17,675 of record URQO01000034.1, on the reverse strand, counting down.
ACATGCAGGATTTTTATAGCGACATTACATGTGATGATATTTACAGAAGTATTCAACTGATGAAACGTATAAAAAAATTATTTGTTGCTCCTGATTGTTTTAAGAGAACTTTTCTAAAAATTTCAATGATGGGAACTTTTCATTATAAAAGTTTAAAGGGACATATGATTATACCAAAGGCAAATAAAAAATGCCGTAAGGAAACTGAAATTTTATACAATATTATGATTAATTCAGTAGATACTGCCGTTAATCTTATAAACGACTTTACTATTTCCGCTTTAAGTGGTACCATTTTACCTAAAGCGTTTCATTGTGATTTCAATGGAAATTTATACTAAATGGACATTTTTATTTTGTTCGTATTATCTAAGCAGCTAAAAGATGGATAATTTCTTACCGGCTGTAAAGAATATTAACCATAAATATTATAGTAGAAAAGAGAAAACAAATGATTAAAGATTTACCGGAGAAATTACGTTTACTCCGTCTTGAAAAAAAATATACTCAGAAGGAACTGGCCAAACTTTTAGATGTTTCTCCCTCCATTGTTTCCGGGTACGAAACCGGTGAGCGAACACCCAGTTTGGAGAATTTAAAAGCACTTGCCACATTGTATGATTGTAGTGCTGATTACCTACTTGGTGTACACCATGAAGAGCCTTCCATAACTATTGATACGGCTGGTCTTACGCTCCAGCAGATTACGGTGCTACAGGATTTAATATCTGTTATGAAGGATAAATAAATATAAAAAAAGAATTTTGAAACTTTTTTCAAAATTCTTTTTTATTGTTATTTTATAATATTATACTTTTTCATAAGTTGTTTTTGATATTCACTATCACTTGAAGCTTTCTCCAAATCTTCATATCTTTTTTCTGACAGCAAGATTTTAGTAAGTTGATTTACACTCTTTGTAGCTTGCTTCACTCCTATCGCTATCCCTTCTTTTTGTCCATCCCTATATTTTTGATTCATTTCCATTTGCCATGACATATACTCTCGCCTCCATTTTTCATTGTTTCTGGCTTCAGCAACCTTTTTATCAATTTGTCTTGTAAGTTTGCTATCCGGTTCCTTGCCATCGAAATAATTTAACAAAGCCTTTAGTTCTTTATCTATGCCATTTTTATCTCCCTTTGTGTTCAGAAACATTTTATGAGTTCCATCTTTTAGCCTGACGTTTGAATCGTCTACACACAAATTTTCAAATTCATAAATACTTCTGTTTTTTCCAAACAAATCAAAAGTACAAATAAATATGACATAACTTTCTTTTAGTATATCATATGGTTCGCCTTTTTCAACCATATTTAAGTCTATGATGCCCTGATAATATCTGGACCTTTTTGGCAATTCTGAATAATTTGTAGTCTGCATCTCCAAATTAAATACTGTACCTGCTTCATCTTCCACATATATGTCAAGCCGTATTCCTTTAGAATCAACTGCTAGTTGAATAGTATCTTCATAATCTAGATATTCTATATCTCTTATCTTAATATTTAAAATTTTTTCCAACATAGCTTTACACAAGTTTTTGTTACTCATTACCTTTGCAAAAATAAATTGATCAGTTATATTCAACTCTTTATAATTTTTCATATAGCACGCCTTTCATCACTTTTTGTATGTATTTTATATTATACATATAAAATGTGACGTGTCAATATTATTTAACTTTTATTTTCTTAACCTTACTCCAATTCTTTGAATAAACAGTTTTTCCACTTTTTGAATTATATGCTTTTACCCTAAAGTAATAAACTTTCTTTGACTTTAATTTTTTAAAAGTTATTGTTCTGCTTTTTGTGGATTTCTTTACTTTTCCCTTAAAATTTCTGTTTGTTGAGTATTGTATTCTGTAGCCTTTGCAACCTGCTGTTTTGTTAAGTTTGACAGTAACCTTCTTTTTACCTGCCTTCAATTTTTTAATAGAAGCTTTGCCCGGCCTTGTAACCTTAATAGGTGTTGCCAATTTGATTGACCTTGCATTGTAAGCTCTGGTTCTAACATCTCCATACCAGAAATTCAAATCAACTTTTCCCTTAATGCCATTTACCACACCACTATCTGAGCACTGCCACATTTGGTAAACGCCCTCATAAGCTGTGCCAAAATTGTTGTATTGTGCCACCCACTTGTACCATGTAAGATTATCAGCAATTGACTTGTCTATGTAATTGGTCCACCAGTTTAAATTTGCATAAATTCCAACTTCGTAACCCTTATTATGTATGGCATTAACAAACGTATTGATAATACTTGTCAATTTAGTTTTTGACAATGACTCCTGGGTTTTATCTTCCACATCAAAATAAATTGGGAAATTTAAAGTATGACCTTCTATCATTCTAAGTACATGGTTCACTTCGCTATTTGCCTGTGACACTGACTGGGCGTAGGAATAAATATAAACACCATAAGGAATGTCGTTGTCTTCACATCCCTTAACATTTTTTTCAAAATATTGGTCATCCTGGCTTTCATAGTTGTCACCATATCCACACCTGATAATGGCATAATCAACATCTGTTGCTGATACTTTTTTCCAATTGATGTTACCATTCCATTTGCTAACATCAATGCCTTTCATTGTAACACCTTCTATTACCTTTCCTTCACCATTGATAAACTGTCCATCTTTATTTTTTGACCATGGTATAAAGTTTTGAGCATAAGTTGTTTGCGAGTAAAAAATAAATGTTACAGCAACACAAAATGTTACCAACATTATTCTGAAAGTTCTTTTCATGTTCTTCTCCTTGTATATTGCGCTTATATTTGTAAACAATTTTATATTTTAACTTTGATATAACATTGTATAATTTATACTAACACACTTTCAAAAAAATATCTTCAAAGTAAATACAAAATCTTTACTTTGAAGACATTTTCTTTGTCAATACTAATTGCACAAACGTTGAAAAAAATGACATAAACGTTGTTTTTTCTATATCTGTTTTATTATTTCTGTTAAAATTTCGTTTGCTACCTGTTCCTTTGACATTATTGGCAATTGTATTTCATTTTCTTTTGTAATTAAAGTTACAACATTTGTGTCTGTTCCAAATCCTGCACCTTCAACCTTAAGATTGTTGGCACAAATCATATCAAGATTTTTCTTTTCAAGTTTCTTTTTTGAATTTTCAACCATATGCTCTGTTTCCATGGAAAATCCACAAAGAAACTGATTTTTCTTTCTCTTTGACATTGTACCAAGAATATCGTCAGTTCTCTCAAGTTCAATTGTTGATTCACCGTCTTTTTTCTTGATTTTTTCATCAGCAACAGTTTTTGGTCTGTAATCGGCAACTGCCGCACTCATTATAATAATATCCTGACTGTCAAATTCCTTATCTACGGCATCAAACATTTCTTTTGCACTTTTTACGTCCACAATCTTTACAAAATCAGGTTTTTCTATGTATGTCTTTCCAGTAACTAAAGTCACTTCTGCACCACGCTCCATTGCTATTTTTGCAAGAGCATAGCCCATTTTTCCTGTTGAGTGATTGCTAATAAATCTAACCGGGTCAATGGCTTCCATGGTTGGTCCTGCAGTAATCAGCACCTTTTTTCCTGCCATATCTTTTTCCATGACTATATTTTTCATTATATAACTTTCAAGAACTGTAGGTTCAGGCATTTTACCTGCTCCTGTATCACCACATGCCAAATATCCGCTGGCCGGATTAATAACTTCATATCCATATTTTTTTAATTTTTCCAGATTATCCTGAACTATAGGATTTTCAAACATATTTGTATTCATGGCAGGTGAAATAACTTTGTGACACTTACATGCCATAATTGTTGTTGTAAGCATGTCATCTGCTATACCATTTGCTATTTTTCCAATAACATTGGCACTTGCAGGAGCAACCATAAATATGTCAGCCTGCTTTGCCAGTGATACATGTTCAACACTAAATTCAAAATTTCTGTCAAATGTATCAACCAGACATTTATTTCCTGTTAACGTTTCAAATGTAATTGGGTTGATAAAATTTGTGGCATTTTTTGTCATTATAACATGTACGTTTGCGCCTTTTTTCACAAGACTGCTGGCAAGATTTGCAATCTTATATGCTGCAATACTTCCTGTAACTCCTAATACAACTGTTTTGTTCTTTAAAATTTTCTCCATAATAAAATTCACTTTCATAAACGAAAAATTATTTTTCTAAGTCAAATAATCTTCCATGCTTTTCGTAATTTGTTACTCTTGTAATCTTGTTGTCATCGTCAACAAATACAACTTTTGGTTTATTGTCTTTTATTTCTTCAGGTGTCATTTGAGCATAACTCATAATGATGATTTTGTCTCCTAAACTTACCATATGTGCTGCTGCACCATTTAAACAAATCATTCCTGAACCTTTTTCTCCTGCAATAACGTATGTTTCAAATCTGTTTCCATTGTCAACATCAGCTATTTGAACTTTCTCGTATTCATATATTCCTGCTGCTTCCATTAATTCTTCATCAACAGTGATACTTCCTACATAATCCAGTTCTGATTGAACAACTGTAGCTCTGTGTATTTTACTTTTTAACATATTAACTTGCATTTTTTACCTCTTTATTTCTTTTTTGTATAGTGGTGGGCTTCTATAAGCCACACATCAGCTCGAAACACTTCGTGTTCCTTCGCTGAGGGGCTGCGCGCTTCTATAAGCCACGCATCAGCTCGAAATGCTTCGCATTCCTTCGCTGAGGGGCTGCGCCCCATACCACCAAAATAAATTGTTCATGTTTGCAAGCAAGCTTGCACATGAAAATTTATTTTGGTGGTGCGTGGCTTAGTCTAAAATCATGTTATCAATTAATCTTGTTTTTCCAATGTAGACTGCCATTGCAATTAGCATTGGTGCTTTTATTTCTTTTTGTTGTTGCATTGTGAGTCCGTTTACGGCTTTTACATAATCAATTTTTGCCATTGGTTCTGTTTCTATGTTTTCTTTCATTTTTGCAACTACAACGTCAGCGTCTTTTTCTCCAGCATCAATTAATTCTTTTGCTAATTTCACTGTTTTGCTAAGAATTAATGCTGCCTTTCTTTCTTCCTGTGAAAGGTATGTGTTTCTTGAACTTTTTGCAAGTCCGTCTTCTTCACGGACAATTGGACAACCTACTACATTAATGTCCATATTTAAGTCCTGAACCATATGTTTAATAATTGCCAACTGCTGTGCATCTTTCTGTCCAAAGTATGCGTTGTCAGGCTGAACAATGTTAAATAACTTTGTTACAACTGTACATACGCCTCTAAAATGAACAGGGCGGCTAAGTCCACACAATTCTTCTGTTAAAACTGACATATCAACATATGAGCTAAAATCATCGTGATACATTTCTTCCGGTTCCGGATGGAATATTAAATCAGCTCCAAGGCTTTCACAGAACTTGCTGTCTTTTTCCAAATCTCTTGGATAACTGTCCAAATCTTCTGTTGGCCCAAACTGCATTGGATTGACAAAAATACTTACTACTACCTTGTCATTGTTTTCTCTTGCTTTTGTAATAAGACTTCCATGACCTTCGTGCAAATATCCCATTGTAGGAACGAAACCTACTGTCTCTCCATTTTTCTTCCATTCTTTAACCAATTCTCTAACTTCTTTTATTGTACCAACAACCTTCATTTTATAAAACCTCTCTTTATCTCTTTATTTGCACTTTGTGCATCTATTTATTATTGTTTTTACTATTGGAAACTAATTAGCATACCTTAATATAATTTATTAATTATCTCATCGTCAATTTTGTATGTGTTCTCCTCTGCCGGGAAACTCTGGTCTTTTACAGCCTTGATGTAATCACTAAATGCTCCCTTCATTACTTCGCCTACATTGGCAAACTGGCGTACAAATTTTGGGACATAATCGGTAAACATTCCAAGCATATCCTGGTAAACCAAAACCTGTCCGTCGCATCCTGCTCCTGCGCCAATTCCGATAGTTGGAATATCAAGAATCTCTGTAACTTTTGATGCAAGTTTTGCAGGAACTGCCTCTAAAACAACCATTGATGCTCCTGCTGCCTGAACTGCTTTTGCATCTTCAATTAATTTCTTTGCCGCTACTTCAGTTTTTCCCTGAACTTTAAATCCGCCAAATGCATTAATTGACTGTGGAGTAAGACCAATGTGTGCGCAAACTGGAATTGATGCTTTTACAATTGCTTCAATCTGCGGTGCAACTTCCACGCCGCCTTCAAGTTTTACCATATTGGCATGTCCCTCTTTCATCAGTCTTCCTGCATTTACAACTGCATCGTACACTGATGTCTGATATGACATAAATGGCATATCACAAACTAAAAGAATATCTTTGATTCCTCTTGAAACTGCAGCGCAATGGTGAATCATGTCTTCCATTGTTACCTGAATTGTATCCTCATATCCAAGCATTGTATTTCCAAGTGAGTCACCAACTAAAATTGTATTTACTCCAACTTCTTCCATTAACTTTGCTGTTGAATAATCATAGCAAGTCAACATTGTAATTTTATCTCCGTCCTGTTTCTGCTTTAATAATGTATTTACTGTATTCTTCATTTTAGAATATCCTCCATTTTACTGTAATCTCTATTTTCATTTTTGCTTTCTGCAACATCTAAAACCTGTCTTGACACTGCCTTGTAAATTTCTTTACTTTTTCCATTTAATATGTTCAAATGTTTCAAAACTGTGGTTATATCATTTCGCTCAATTGGACCTGTTAGTGCTTCTACACATCCATCATTTAAACAATGTTCCACATTGCCTCTTATAATTGGAGCTAACGCAAGCTTTGCCGAATTTTTGTCAAAACCACATTCAAGTAACAGCTGTTCGCTTAAACTAATAAGCCCCACAACCAAATTGCTGGCTATTGCTGCTGATGCATGATATTTAACTTTATTTTCTTTTGAAATAACACAAACATTATTTCCGAAACTTTCCAGCCATTGTTTCATGAATTTAATTTTTTCTTCTGATCCTTCCACTGTGAAATAACTTTTTGACAACTCTTTGTAGGAACTGTACTTATCACTTACTGCAAAGAGTGGGTGAATAGAAAATCCAAAACCACCACATTTTGAAATATCCGAAAAGACTTCTGATGATAAAGCGCCACTTGCATGGCAAATAATTTTTCCACTTAGATTAAAATGTTTTATACTGCTCCAAACTTTTTCAATAACTCCGTCAGGAACTGTAACAAAAACAATCTCACTATCCTTTACTAACAATTCAGCATCTGTATAGCAGTCTGAACCAGTAAACCTTGATGCTTCCTTTGCATCTTCCACAAATTCGCTATAATAACCAACAATGTGCTGATTATTATCTGCCAAATATTTTCCCAGGGAAAATCCTACTTTCCCTGCTCCTATAAATCCTACTTTCATGGGCATCCCTCCTTTTAAATATTAGTTTTACTTTAGTAAACCTTATATTATACTTTTGGGACAATGAGTCTCATTCATCATGATATGAGCTACGCTCCAATCTTTATAGTGAAAAATATATTATTCATCGGTATAGTTTCATTTCGAATACCATCCGCGAAATAATTTAACACAATTAATAGATTTATGCAACAAAAAAAATCTCTTACATTAAAGTAAGAGATTTCTTTATATAAAATTATTATTTAGTTGTTGCTGCCTCTGTTGTCTCAGTAGCTGTTGTTTCTGCTGCTTTAGTAGTTGCAGCTGTTGTTGTTGGCTTTGAGCCTTTCTTTACTTTAATATTGTCACAAATTGCATTCTGTACTACTTCGCTAACATATGCCTGTTTGATAACATCCTTCGCCTGATCTTCTGTATATCCATATCCTGTGTATGTCTTAATGAAGGCGTCTAACTTCTGACCTGATTTCTTCTGTACATAATCAGCTGCTTTCTTCTTATACCAGTCATCAATACTTCCAACTTCTTTTTGGGCTATAGCATAATATACCATATAAGTTTTTGAATTTTCCTTAATCTGTTTCTTAAAGTCTGCTTCTTTCATTCCTGTGGCCTGTAAGTATGAATCTAAATCTTTGATACCATACTGTGCATACTGTGCCAACTGCTGTGATTCAAGTTCTTTTAAGAAATCATCATCATACTTTTCTGCTTTACATGAATCAAGATATTCCTGCATAACCTGCTGCATAATATTGTTGTTTCTTAACTGTTTCTTCAAATATTCTTTGTAAGCCTTTACAGTTGTAAGTCCTTCTGATTTTTCATAGTTGTCTTTTACAAACTTGTCATCTAACTTTGGTGTGTTTTTTTTCTGTAAACTCTTAATCTTGTATGTGAACCATACATCCTTATTTGAGAAATCTACTTTCTTTCCATTTACTTCCTTTTTTCCATATCCCTTAGGGAATTTTAATTTTGCTGTAAATGTATCACCAACTTTGTGTCCCTTTAAAGCGTCAACAAATCCGTCAATCATTTTGCTTCCACCAACTGTCTTTGCCTTAACATCAGCTGTCTGGTCTGTTGCTGAACCGCCATCAAATTTAACTTTCTTTCCGTTAATTTCAATCTTTCCTGTGTAATCAAATACAACAGATGAATCACTCTTTACAGTACCTTTTTTAATTGTCTCTGTTTTAGCATGCTGTGATAAGTCCTGATCAATTGTACTCTTAAGTGTTGAATCATCAACCTTAATATCATCTTCATATGCTACTAACCCTTTGTAGTTCTTTAACTGTACTGTTCCATAATCTGTTTTTACAGTATCTTCTGAATCCTTGTTGCTACCGCAGGCTACCATACCAAATGCCATTGTTACTGATAAGGCAACTGCTAAAAATTTCTTAAACATATCATGTTTCTCCTCTACTATTTTTTGTGTGAAACCTTATTTTTGTAGGAATAATTTTTCCTAAACAAAATCAGTCGTACGTTTCAAACACACATACAACTGATTTTATCACACCTGTTTAATATTTTAAAGTCTATTTTGGAAAAAGCGTTTTAATTCACAAAATAGTCACATTTTGCAAAATTGTTATACAAGTTTCTTTCCTGTTAATTTTTCATAACCTTCAAGATAGTTTGCAATAGTCTTGTCTTCTACTTCCTTTGGCAATTTCCAGTCATGTTCATTGTTCTTTAACCAGTCTCTTGCATACTGCTTGTCAAATGATGGCTGACCATGTCCTGGTTCATAACCATCTGCAGGCCAAAATCTTGAGCTATCAGGTGTAAGCATTTCATCACCTATAACAATGTTGCCATTTTCATCAAGACCAAACTCAAACTTTGTATCTGCAATAATAATTCCATGCTCTAATGCATAATCTGCACATTTTTTGTAAAGAGCAATTGTGTATTCTTTAAGCTTTGAAGCATATTCTTCACCTTTTCCCGGAAACTGTTTTTCCAATACTTCAACACTTTGTTCGTATGAAATATTTTCATCATGATCACCAATTTCAGCTTTTGTTGAAGGTGTGTAAATTGGTTCAGGAAGTTTGTCTGATTCTTTTAATCCTTCAGGAAGCTTAATTCCACAAACTGTTCCGTTTTCCTGATAACTTGCCCAACCACTACCTGTAATGTATCCACGAACAATACATTCGATTGGAAGCATTTCAAGTTTCTTACACATCATGCTGTTGCCATCAAACTGTGGCTGTCTGAAATATTCAGGCATATCATTTACATCTACTGAAATCATATGGTTTGGAACAATGTCTTCTGTCATATCAAACCAGAATTTTGACATCTGTGTAAGTACTGTTCCTTTTTTTGCAATTACATTTTTTAAGATTACATCGAAACAGCTGATTCTGTCTGTTGCTACCATAATTAAGCTGTCTCCATTGTCATAGATTTCTCTTACTTTTCCTTCTTTAATTGGCTTCATTTTGTATCCTCTCCTTTACACGTTTATTTCTGCGCTTAAGCCTAAGATGTCTTTGTTGGCATCTAAGATTGGCTTTATTTCTTCTGCTAAGAACTCATCTACCTGTTCAGGTGAACGTCCTACATACTTGCTTGGATCCATTGTTTTCTGAAGGTCTTCAAGTGACATATTGAAGGCATCGTCGTTTGCAATAAGTTCAAGTAAGTTGTTATCAAGACCTTTCTGCTTAACGTTTGCTCCTGCTTCCATTGAAAGTTCACGAATCTTTTCATGTAATTCCTGTCTGTCTCCACCGGCTTTTACAGCATCCATCATAATATTTTCTGTTGCCATAAATGGAAGTTCACTCATAAGTCTCTTTTCAATAACCTTGTCGTATACAACAAGTCCGTCTACTACGTTAAGATATAAATCTAAAATTCCATCAATTGCAAGGAATGATTCAGGCACACTAAGTCTCTTATTTGCTGAATCATCTAATGTTCTTTCAAACCACTGTGTAGCTGATGTAATAGCCGGGTTTAATGCTGTAACCATTACATAATTCGCAAGTGATGCAATTCTTTCACTTCTCATTGGGTTTCTCTTGTAAGCCATTGCTGATGAACCAATCTGGTTCTTTTCAAATGGTTCTTCAATTTCTTTTAAATGCTGTAATAATCTGATATCATTTGAGAATTTATGTGCACTTGCTGCAATGCCTGCTAAAATGTTAAGCACTCTTGTATCCATCTTTCTTGAATATGTCTGACCTGATACAGGAAAGCACTTGTCAAATCCCATTTTATCTGCAATTTTCTTTTCAAGTTCTTTGATTTTTGCATGGTCTCCTTCGAAAAGTTCAAGGAAGCTGGCCTGTGTTCCTGTAGTTCCCTTGCTTCCAAGAAGCATCATGTTATCTAATACATAATCTAAATCATCTAAATCTAATTTAAGTTCCATAAGCCATAATGTTGCTCTCTTTCCTACTGTTGTAGGCTGAGCAGGCTGGAAATGTGTAAATGCTAAAGTTGGCTGTGATTTGTATTTGTCAGCAAACTTTGCAAGTTCATTTATAACGTTAATTAATTTCTTACGAACTAACTTAAGTCCTTCTGTCATAATAATAATGTCAGTATTGTCACCAACATAACATGATGTTGCTCCAAGGTGGATGATTCCTTTTGCCTTCGGGCACTGCTGTCCGTAAGCATAAACATGTGACATTACATCATGACGAACCAGTTTTTCTCTTTCCTTTGCAACATCATAATTGATGTCTTCAGCATGAGCTTTTAATTCATCAATCTGTTCCTGAGTAATGTTAAGTCCAAGTTCCATCTCTGACTCTGCAAGGGCAATCCACAATTTTCTCCATGTTTTAAACTTCATGTCAGGTGAGAAAATGTACTGCATTTCCTTACTTGCATATCTTTCTGACAACGGGCTGTTGTATCTGTCGTTCATAAAAAACCTCCTTGATTTTTAAATAGTTTGTATATTAAATTTCTTTAATAGCTAATGAATATATCATTAAATTTTGTTTGCAATTTTCATTGCCATTAACAATCAATGTTGTTTACCAATCTTTTGGTAATATCGAAAACAACTTCTCATTTATAAATGTTCTTACCTAATTACTTTATTTCTTATATTCTCCACGAATATCTTCCTTAGGTGGCTCAAGTGGATATTCTCCTGTAAAACATCCCATACAGATTTCCTGTCCACGTGAAAGTTCCTTTAAACGTTCTACCTTAAGATATCCTAAAGAATCAGCACCAATAACGTCGTTGATTTCTTCAACTGTTCTATTGTGAGCTATTAACTGTTCCTTTGAAGGAATATCAGTTCCAAAATAACATTCACTGATAAATGGTGGAGAACTAATACGCATATGTACTTCTGTAGCACCTGCTTCTCTTACCATCTGTACAATTCTATCACTTGTAGTTCCACGTACAATAGAGTCATCAATCATAATAACTCTCTTACCTTTTACTACTTCTTTTAATACATTAAGTTTTACACGAACACTTGATTCACGGCTCTTTTGCTGTGGTTTAATAAATGTTCTTCCAACATAACTGTTTTTTACAAATGCAGTTCCATAAGGTATTCCTGACTGCATTGCATATCCCATAGCTGCAACGTTACCTGATTCCGGCACACCTACAACGATGTCTGCATCAACCGGACTATCCATTGCCAAAAACTTTCCAGCCATAATTCTTGAATCGTATACACTGACTCCATCAAAATAACTGTCAGGTCTTGCAAAATAAATGTATTCAAATATACATCTTGCCTGTTCTTCCGGCTTCATGCACAATGTTTTGTCAGATTTGATACCATTTGCATCTATTGTAACAACCTCACCAGGCTCAACATCTCTGACAAATTCTGCATCTATTGTATCAAGAGCGCATGATTCAGATGCCAAAATATAAGCATTGTCTCTTTTTCCTATGCACAGTGGTTTGAAACCATATGGGTCCCTTGCACCAATTAACTTTCTTGGGCTTGAAACTACCAAAGAGTATGCACCTCTTAATTTTTTCATGGCCTTTACTACTGCTTCCTCAGCTGTTTTGCTTTGGATTCTTTCTCTTGCAACAAGATAGGCAATAACCTCTGAATCTATTGTTGTCTGGAAAATAGCACCTGTATATGCCAATTCATCTCTAAGTTCATTTGCATTAATTAAATTTCCGTTATGTGCCATCATCAACGTACCTTTTACATAATTAATAACCAAAGGCTGTGCATTGCTAATAACACTGTCACCTGCTGTAGAATATCTAACATGTCCTACACCAATATTTCCTTTAAGGCTTTGGATTTTTTCCTGATCAAATACTTCATTGACCAGTCCCATACCTTTGTACATATCAACTTTTCTAGGTCCAAAAGTATCTGATACTGCTATACCACAACTTTCCTGACCTCTGTGTTGTAATGCAAACAGACCATAGTATATGGACGAAGCTACATCATTGCCATCAAAGTCATACATACCAAAAACGCCACACTCCTCATGTAATGCATCCGGTTCCCAACTCATACTTACATCTCTCTGATTCATTATAATCTCCCTTGAAAATAAATTTTCTCTTTCTGACACTGTATTACTTTATTTTACTAAATAAGTTCCTTTAATAACTTGTTTACAACACCAGGATTTGCTTTACCCTGTGTTGCTTTCATTGTCTGTCCAACTAAAGCTCCAATAGCTTTGCCTTTTCCTGAACGTACATCTTCTACTGCTTTAGGATTTTCTTCGATTACTTTTTTAACAATCTCTCGTAAAGCATCTTCATCATTATCCTGCTTCATGCCATGTTCTTCTACATATTTTTCAGGATCAATGTCTGACTTAAACATTTCCTCAAATATTTCTTTTGCAGCCCCACGGTTAATTACGCTGTCTTCAATTAATTTAATTAATTTTGAAAGATTCTCTGCTGAGAACTTAATCTGATCAGGGTCAATAGATTCTTCCTTACAAAGTCTCATTGTCTCACCCATAATCCAGTTACTTACTTCTTTTGGTTTATTTCCAAGAGCAACTGTGTCCTCAAATAAATCTGCCAAAGGCTTATACTGTGTAATAATATCTGCATCATATTCAGGAAGTTCAAATTCTTCAATGTATCTTGCCATCTTTTCGTCTCTAAATTCAGGCTCTCGCGATTTTACTTCCTGTAACCACTCTTCACTGATTATAACAGGTACCAAATCAGGGTCAGGGAAATATCTGTAATCCTGTGCATCTTCTTTGGAACGCATTGCATAAGAATACTCTTTTGTATCATCCCAACGTCTTGTTTCCTGAACTACTTCCTTGCCTGCTTCTATTAAATCAATCTGTCTTTCTCTTTCATTTTCAATGGCACGGGCAATTGCCTTAAATGAGTTAAGGTTCTTCATTTCTGTTCTTGTACCAAACTCACTTGCGCCAACTTCTCTTACTGAAAGGTTTACATCAGCTCTCATTGATCCTTCGTTAAGCTTGCAGTCTGAAGCTCCAAGATACTGAATAATCATACGCAATTTTTCAAGGTATGCTACTACCTCGTCAGCACTTCTCATGTCAGGTTCTGATACAATTTCAATAAGTGGAACACCTGAACGGTTTAAATCCACCAATGAACAATCGTAAAAGTCGTCGTGTACCAACTTTCCTGCATCCTCTTCCATATGAATTTCATGAATTCTTACCTGCTTTGTTTCACCGTCATCACCTTTGATTTCAACATATCCGTTAGTACAAATAGGCTTATACAACTGCGAAATCTGATAGTTCTGTGGGTTGTCAGGATAGAAATAATTCTTTCTGTCAAACTTTCCGTTTCTTGTAATGTCACAGTTTGTAGCAAGTCCAACTGCCATTGCATATTCAACAACCTGCTTATTTAAAACAGGAAGTGAACCGGGCATACCTGTACAAACAGGACATGTATGAGTATTTGGTGCTCCACCAAACTCTGTTGAGCAGGAGCAGAATATTTTTGTTTTTGTTGCCAATTCCACATGAACTTCAAGTCCAATGACTGTTTCGTATGCTTTCTCCATTGCTGCTCCTCCTAATCTCTGTTCTTTGCAACTTCACATCTTTCATAGTCTCTTGACTGCTCAAATGCATACGCTGCTCTGATAATATTATTTTCTTTAAAACAATCTCCAATAATCTGCATTCCTATTGGCAGTCCCTTGCTGTCTGTTCCACAAGGAACGCTAATTCCAGGAAGTCCTGCCAGGTTTACTGAAATTGTGTAAATATCTCCTAAATACATCTGAATTGGATCTGATAAGCTATCACCAAGTCTTGGTGCTGTAGTTGGAGCTGCCGGTCCAATAATAACATCATATTTTGCAAAAGCTTCATCAAATGCCTTTTTAATTAACGCCTTTGTTCTTAACGCTTTTAAGTAATATGCATCATAATAACCTGAACTTAACACAAAAGAACCTAACATAATACGTCTCTTAACTTCCGCTCCAAATCCTTCTGAACGTGTTTTTTTGTACATATTATGTAAACCTTCATATTCAGGTGTACGATAACCATATTTTACTCCGTCAAATCTTGCAAGGTTTGAACTTGCCTCTGCTGCTGCTATAACGTAATAAGCAGGAATTGCATAATCTATTAAATCAAGATCAAACTCTTCAACAACTGCTCCTTTTTCTTTAAGAATATCTACACCCTTAAGAATGGCTTCTTTTACTTCACTGTCTAAACCTTCTCCAAAATATCCCTTTGGAATACCAATCTTTAAGCCTTTAACATCATCTACCAAAGCACCTGTAAAATCATATGATTCTCTTTTTACTGATGTAGAATCTTTTGGGTCATAGCCTGCTATTGTCTCTAAAATCGTTGCACAGTCTGTAACATCCTTTGCAACAGGTCCAATCTGATCTAATGATGAACCATAAGCAATAAGTCCGTATCTTGATACAGTACCGTATGTTGGCTTGATACCTGTTACACCACAAAATGAGCTTGGCTGCCTAATTGATCCACCTGTATCTGAACCAAGGGCATATGAGCACTCTTCTGCTGCAACTGCTGCACAGCTACCACCTGACGAACCACCAGGTACATGTTCATTATTCCAAGGATTCTTTGTTACACCATAGTGAGAAGTTTCTGTTGTACTTCCCATGGCAAATTCATCCATGTTTGTTTTTCCAATAATAATAGCTCCTGCCTTTTCCAAATTTACAACAGCCTCTGCTGTATATGTTGGATGGAAGTTTTCAAGAATTTTTGAACTACATGTTGTTAAAACATCCTTTGTACACATGTTGTCTTTAATTGCAACAGGTACACCTGCAAGGGGTCCTGTAAGTTCACCTGCGTCAATTTTCGCCTGTATCTCTTCTGCTTTTTTGAGAACTTCTTCTTTGTCAATTACTGTAACGTAACTATTTATGTCATTTTCCACTGTTTCAATCTGGGCAAATGCATCAAGAACGGCATCTTTTACTTTTACTTCGCCGGCCTTAATCTTTTTGCCAAGTTCCACAGCTGTAAGATTCATTAAACTCATACTTGTTCCTTTCGATAATCTATAATTGAACTTTTCCTATTATACAATCATTTATATTCATAGTTATATTTTTTCTTTTGTATAAAACTAATCATCTATAATTTCAGGAAAACTTAAAATACTCTTTCCTTATAAAATCAGAATATCAAAACATTCAATTTCTGATTTAATCAAATGTTTTTGGTACTACAAATGCTCCATCTTTTTCTTCCGGTGCATTCTTTAATATATTTTCTCTGTCATCACCATTTGTAACAACATCTTCACGGAATACATTGTTTACCGGAAATACGTGACTCATCGGTTCCACACCACTAGTATCAAGTTCATTTAATTTGTCGATATAATCAAGCATCTTTCCCATATCTTTTTTTGCATCTTCTTTTTCCTGGTCAGATAACTCAAGTTTTGCCAAAATACCAACATATTCTATTGTCTCGTCTGAAATAACGTTAGCCATATTGACCTCCTTTTATTTGTGCATACTAATGCATTTTCACATATAGATTTCATTTTACATAAAAATAGTATAAAAATCAATTCAAACGACATAGTTTATTGTTTTTTTCGTTGAAAAACTGTCTTTTTAAATGTATAATATACCTAAGATTTTTCGGACGGACATGAACCTTGTGGGTTCACATTTTAAATTTAAGGAGGGATTTTTATGATCAAAAACAAAATAATTAAATACTACTCAAAGAAAGATCCTAATATTGCAATTAAGGTGATTCCCGGACATTTTGTTTCCACACATTCGCATCTTAACAATTACCTTGACATGACAACAATGAAGACCCGCCAGAATGAAGCAGAGCGTATTGCTATTGCAATGAAAGACTATTACAACGTTATGGGAAAACCTATTGATACTATTGTTTGTCTTGAGGGTTGTGAGGTTATAGGTGCATTTCTTGCCAGCGAACTTAGTCGTGCCGGCATTTTGTCAATGAATGCACACAAGACTATTTATGTGGTCACACCGGAGTTTAATACAAATGGTCAGATGATTTTCAGAGACAATTTAAAACCTGAAATTTATGGAAAGAATATTCTTTTGTTACTGGCTTCTGCCACTACAGGCAAAACTGTTCGAAACAGCATTGAATGTATCGAATATTACGGTGGGGTATTACAGGGCATTTCTTCTATATTTAGTGCTGTTGATTCCATTGACGGTCACAGAATTGATGCACTGTTTAGAGCTGAGGATATTCCAAACTATCAGGCATATACTCACAGCGACTGTCCGATGTGCAAAGCCGGCGAAGCCGTGGAAGCCATGGTCAATGGTTATGGATATAGTGAAATATAAGTGTGGTTTAGTTCAAACATATAATAAAAGCAGTTGGTACAACTGCTTTTATTTATTATACTCTATATTATGAGATTCCCTATTTATTTTATTAGTCCTAAGTTTTATCTCTAAGTAAACTTCTGATTCTATTTTTTATCTGCTTATACTAATTTTTTCATTGCATCATATATTTTATTTACGTCATAATCCGGTGCAAATTTTTCTGCCACATCATATATTTTCTCTATGTCTGTAATATCTTCTTCCAGTTCATCAGCTATCTGTTCAGCCGTCTTATTTTTCTTTAACTTTTTGCACACGATTTCAATAAGTTTTAATTCCTGTCCTATCTGTTGGCCTATTTTTTCTCCTATTTCCTGTCCAATCTTCTTTCCTGCTGCTTCGCCTTCTTCATATGAATCCTCACGAATGTGTGCCATAGTTTTTGCTTCATCATATTCCATTCTTAGCA
>URQO01000033.1 GCA_900550135.1 uncultured Eubacterium sp. | reverse complement strand
AGCTCCATCACTTATCATAGAATGTCTATTTACAGACTTTATTTCACAGACTCAAGAAGTCAAACATTGTATTGATGGCTTTATTACAATGTAAACTATTTGCCGATCACAGGGTTAATATTTACATTAAATTCTTTATTATACTTTATAAGCATTTTTAATAAATACTCTCCAGCACATCAAAATAATTCTCAAACGTTTTTCTGCAACACATTGGATTATCTATAATCACACCATCAATTATAAGCCCTGCCATTGCAAAACTCATTGCCACACGGTGATCCTCATAAGTATCAATCTCACATCCATGAAGAACGCCTGGTTCAATAACCACATCTGTTTTTGTTCCTTCAATAATTTCTGTCTTGCAACCAAGTTTTCTAAGTTCTGTTGCAATTACTGCCACTCTGTCTGATTCCTGTCCTCTAATGTGACCTATATTTTTAATAATGGTTTTTGAGTTTGCAAATGCAGCTACAACAGCCATTGTCAGTGCCTGATCTGAAAAATCAGACATATCTATTTCAATCCCAGGATAGCTGTCAATACCTGTTCCATCAACTTCAACACCTACAGGTGTATCTGTTAATTTACATCCTAACTTTTCCAAAACTGTTAAAAATTTAATGTCTCCCTGCATTGAATTTAAATGAATACCTTTTACAGCACTTTTCACTTTAAGTAAAATTGCCATGGCATAAAAATAACATGCTGCCGACATATCAGGTTCAATGGCATAAGAATCCAAACTTACTTCCTGTTTTTTTATGTTATATTTATTGTTATTTTTTTTAAATATAATGCCAAACTGTTCTAACATTCTAAGGGTTATCTTTATGTAAGCACCATTTGATCTTGAACCTGTCAGATTGACTTCCATTCCGTTAACTGCAGCTGCCATCAGTAATGCGCTTGCATACTGACTGCTTTTAGATGTATCAATTGATATTTTTGTTTCTCCTATTCCCTTTGAATTTAACTTAAAGGGAAAATGTCCTTCTTTTTCTAAATATTCTATTTCCACACCATTTTCCATAAGTTTGTCAAGCAATTCACTCATTGGTCTTTTTTTCATTTGTTCAGAAGATTCCAGTGTATATTTTCCGCCACACACAGCAAGTAACATTGTCATAAATCTTGCTGCAGTTCCTGCACTTCTAACATTTATTGTAGCTTCATTATTTGGAATTCTTCCGTTCTCGCCTTGAATCACAACTGTTTTTGCATTTTCATCAATTTCCAGTTTAAAGCCAAGTTTATCCAGACAGTCCAAAAAAGCTCTTGAATCATCACTAAATAAAACGCCACTAAGCTTACATTTTCCATTTGAAATTGCAGCTAACATTAATGCTCTGTTTGTAATACTTTTTGACCCCGGTACCTCAACGTTTATATCTTTTTTATTTATAACTTTTTTTATTATATATTTTTCCATAATTTCTTATTCTTTCTTTTGATAAATTATTGGTTTTCTAATAACCAATTTGCAAACAGAATACTATAATATTTTCGCCTATTTAATTATTTAATTTTAAAATTGTAGTAGCTCGCCTTTAAGTGTTTCAATATGTTGAACAATATGTCCAATATTTCCCTCTCCGGCATATTGTGTTTCATCAAAAAAGTTATTATCCAATGTAGACCAAAACAATTTGTTTTCTGTGCCATTAACATCTACTATTTTATTTAACTTTCCAACATAAACTTCAAGGTAATAGTTTTCAATATAATATTTAAAATCCATTATATGTAAAAGCATAATATCATCTTTTGTTATGGTTGTTTCTTCTTCAAGTTCTCTATATGCAGCATCAAGTCCATTTTCGTTTTTTTCTATTTTTCCACCCACAAAATTTGCTAATCCCTTATACGGATCTTTTTTTCTTTTACACATCAATATTTTATCTGCATTTTCATTATATACTACTATTACATTGTATCCTCTCATATTTTCACCCTTATAAAGTTTATTCTATTACTTTACATCACTTTCATTAGTAATAAACATTGCATCACCAAAACTAAAGAATCTATACTTTTCTTCTACAGCAGTTTTGTAAGCATTAAGGATATTGTCTCTTCCAGCCAACGCTGATACAAGCATTAATAATGTTGATTCTGGTAAATGGAAGTTGGTAATAAGGCAGTCAATTGCCTTAAATTTGTAACCCGGATAAATAAAAATCTGTGTCCAACCACTGCCGGCATGAATCACACCATTTTCATCTGCCACAGTTTCAAGAGTTCTTGTGCTGGTTGTTCCAACAGAAATAATTCGTCCACCATTTGCCTTTGTATCATTTATCATTTTGGCATCTTCTTCGTCCACCATATAAAATTCAGAATGCATATGATGTTCCAGAATATTTTCTACCTTTACAGGTCTAAAAGTTCCAAGTCCAACATGAAGTGTAACGTGTGCAATCTTTACACCTTTTTCCTTAATCTGCTCCAGCAACTCCTTTGTAAAATGAAGACCTGCTGTTGGTGCAGCTGCAGAACCTTCATACTTTGCATAAACTGTCTGATATCTGTTTTTGTCTTCAAGCTTGTGTGTAATATAAGGTGGAAGTGGCATTTCTCCAAGCTGATCCAGCACCTCTTCAAATATTCCCTCATACTTAAACTGAATAAGACGATTGCCTTCTTCAACCACGTCAATTACTTCACCCATTAAAAGTCCATCACCAAAACTAATAACCGTTCCCGGCTTACACTTCTTTCCAGGCTTTACTAAAGTTTCCCAAACGTCATTTTCACGTCTTTTTAACAATAAAACTTCAATCTTTGCATTGGTTCCGACTTTGCTACCATAAAGTCTTGCCGGCAACACCTTTGTGTCATTTATAACAAGACAGTCACCTTCATGTAAATAGTCGATTATTTCCTTAAAAATATGATGCTGCACTTCACCTGTATTCTTATTAAGAACCATTAATCTTGAACTGCTTCTGTCTTCTAAAGGATCCTGTGCAATTAATTCCTCCGGTAAATCATAATAATAATCATGTAAACTCATTTTATCTGCATCGCTCATAACTGTTCCTCTTTTCGTCTATATTTAAAACTATCAAATCTAATTTTTGTTTTTACGCTAACTTTAAATTTTTAAAATAATATATTCCAACATTAAACGGACTATTTTTATAGCTGTTCACTATCTAATACTATTGTAAATGGACCGTCATTTTCAAGTTTAACTTTCATATCAGCGCCAAACTCACCGGTTTCAACAACCTTAACCTGCTCTCTGCATTTTTCAATTATGTACTCATACATTTCATTTGCCATGTCAGGCGCACCTGCGTTAATAAAAGATGGTCTGTTGCCCTTTTTACAATTTGCATATAACGTAAACTGTGATACTAGCAAAAGTTCTCCATCAACATCTGCCAAAGCCAAGTTGGTCTTTCCATTTTCATCATCAAATATACGCATCCCAATTAATTTTTTAATCATCTTATCGGCAATTTCTTTTGTATCATCATTTGATACACCAATAAGAACTAAAAAACCTTTATTAATTTTGCCAACAATCTTTTCGTCAATTGTTACACTTGCATTATTTACTCTTTGAATTACAAATTCCATATTAAACCATTCCTTGTATTTTATTTTCAACTAATCTATTTTACACTATTCTTATATTTTTGTCATTAGTTGGTGGAATAAAGTATTTCTTCTAGCAAAAAAAGATGAATATTTCTCTCCCACTTCATATGGAAAAGATAATACTCATCTTTTTTATATTTTTAATATAACTATTCGACTATAAACATTTATCGGATAATAGTCAAACCCTAGCCTCTTAACTGGATTCCTAAACGCTCTAATCCGTTAAGAATCTTCTTCATTGCTCCTGCAATGTCGTTTTCTTCAAGAGTTCTGTCTTTTGCTCTAAATACAATATTGTAAGCAACTGACTTAAATCCTTTTTCAATCTGATCACCTTCATAAATATCAAATAAGCTATAGCTTTCAAGGATTTTTCCACCACGCTGTTTGATAACTGCTTCAATGTCACCAACTAAAATTTCTTTTGGTACAACCATTGAAATATCACGTGAAACAGCTGGGAATTTTGCAATTCCTTCATACTTCTTGTCGAAGTTTGCCATTTCGTAAATGTATGGCATATCAATAACAGCAACATATGCTCTTGTTTTCATATTGTAATTTTCGCAAACTGTTGGATGAACTTCTCCTAAGTAACCAATAACTGTGTCATTGTATACAACATTTGCCTGTCTACCCGGATGTAAGAATGTCTTACCAGCCTTTGCATCATAAGAAATGTCTTTGTCAATTCCAACCTGTCCTAAAAATTCTTCTACAACACCTTTCATTGTGAAGAAATCTCCATCTCCATAGAATCCTAATGTAAACTGCATTCTTTCATCAGGAAGATCTGTTACAGGTAATTCCTTTGGAATGTAAATATTACCCATTTCAAATAATCTTACATCTTTGTTACGTCTGTTGTAGTTTGTTGCAAGTGATGTAAGCATACCGTTAAGAGATGTTGTTCTCATAACACTGAAGTCTTCTCCTAAAGGATTTGAGATTGTAACTGTTTTTCTTAAATCACTGTCTTCAGGTAAAAGTAATTTGTCAAATACCTTTGGACTTTCAAATGAATATGTCATGCCCTGTGAGAAACCACAATATAATGCAACACTTCTTGCAAGTTCATCAATTCTTAATTTTTCTGATAATTTTCCTGAAGTTGCCTCTCCTGAAGGTAATGTTGTAGGAATCTTATCATATCCATAGAATCTTGTGATTTCTTCAGCAATATCACACATTCCGATTAAGTCCTGTCTAAATGTAGGAACTGTAATCATCTTTGTTTCTTTATCATATTCTAATTCTAAAGCTGGGAAGTAGCTTATCATTTCTTCTTCTGTTAAATCAAATCCAATAAGATTATTTACATAATCAGGATCAAATTTAATCTGATGTTCTTCCTTCTTTTCAGGATAGAAATCAACCATTCCTTCAACTACTTCACCTGCGCCTAATTCTTCGATTAACTGGCATGCTCTGTTAATAGCTGCTTCTGCATTGTTAGTATCAAGTCCTTTTTCAAACTTTCCTGATGCGTCAGTTCTAAGACCAACTCTCTTTGATGAAAGACGGATATTTGTACCATCAAAACATGCTGCTTCAAACAACATATCCTGAACATCATCTGTAATCATTGAGTTTTCACCACCCATAATTCCAGCTAAACCAATTGCTTTTTCTTCATCACAAATCATAAGCATATCTCTGTCTAATGTTCTTTCCTGTCCATCTAATGTTGTAAACTTTTCACCGTCTTCTGCACGACGTACCACAATCTTATTTCCTTTGATTGTTGAAAGATCATATGCATGCATTGGCTGACCAAATTCTTCCATAACATAGTTTGTAATATCAACTAAGTTATTAATTGGTCTGATACCACAGGCACTAAGTCTTCTCTGCATCCATTCAGGTGATGGAGCAATTTTTACATTTTTAACAACCTTAGCACAGTATCTTGGGCAAAGCTCTGCATCCTTTACTTCTACTTTGATGTAATCATTTACATCACCTGTTGTTCCAACAGCCTTAACTTCAGGAGCAACAAATGGCTTTCTAAATGTTGCTGCAGCTTCTCTTGCAATTCCTAATACACTGTAGCAATCTACTCTGTTAGATGTAATTTCGTATTCGAAAACTGTATCATGTAAGCCTAATACTTCTACAGCATCAGCTCCTACTTCTACACTGTCATCAAAAATATAAATACCATTTTCAGGTGCTTCAGGATAAAATTCTGTAGTTGAACCTAATTCTTCAATTGAACACATCATTCCGTTTGATTCAACTCCACGAAGTTTTCCTTTTTTTATTTTAATTCCACCAGGAGTCTTCTTTCCATCGTGTCCTCCTGCAACTCTACCACCGTCTAATACAACAGGTACTTTTAAACCTTCCTCTACATTTGTTGCACCTGTAACGATCTGAGTTGTTTCTGTTCCAATATTAACCTGACAAATAACTAATTTATCTGCATCAGGGTGCTTTTCAATTTTTTCAATTTGTCCAACAACAATTTTATCAAGGTCAGCGTCAAGTCTTTCAAAACCTTCGCACTTTGTTCCTGATAAAGTCATTGCATCCATGTATTCCTGATCAGTACATTCAAGGTCAGGAACGTATGCCTTAATCCATGATAGTGGTGTATTCATTATAATTCCCTCCTTTAATTAAAACTGATTTAAGAAACGGTCATCGTTCTCGTATAATAATCTCATGTCATCGATTTCGTATTTAAGCAATGCAATTCTTTCAAGACCTACACCAAATGCAAATCCCTGATATTCATTAGGGTCAATTCCACCCATTTCAAGTACATGTGGATGAACCATACCACAACCAAGAATTTCAATCCAACCTTCACCCTTACAGAATCTACATCCTTTACCGCCACACTTAAAGCATGTAACGTCAACTTCTGCACTTGGTTCTGTAAATGGGAAGTGATGTGGTCTAAACTTAATCTTTGTATTTTCACCAAAAAGTTCTTTTGCAAACTGCTCTAAAGTACCCTTTAAATCAGCCATAGTTACATTCTTATCAATTACCAAACCTTCAATCTGGTGGAATGATGGTGAATGAGTTGCATCTACCTGGTCTGATCTAAATACTCTACCCGGACTAACAATTCTAATAGGTGGCTGAGTATTTTCCATTACTCTTGCCTGAACTGATGAAGTCTGAGTTCTAAGTACGATATTTTTATTTATATAGAATGTATCCTGTTCGTCCTTTGCAGGATGATTTTCAGGAATGTTTAATGCTTCAAAATTGTAATGGTCAAATTCAACTTCAGGACCTTCAACAACTTCGTAACCCATTCCTACGAAAATTCTTTCAAGTTCTTCTAAAGCCAAAGTATTTGGATGCTTATGACCTACTTTATTTTTCTTTGCAGGTAAAGTAACATCAATAACTTCTGCCTGAAGCTTTGCCTCTCTAGCCTTTGCTTCAAGGTCTTTCTTTACATTTTCCAATTCTTCTTCGATATACTTTCTTGTATCATTTACAAGCTGACCAACTTTTGGTCTGTCTTCAGGAGCAACATCCTTCATACCTTTTAATACTTCAGTAAGCTGTCCTTTTTTACCAAGAATCTCTACTCTTACATCATTAAGTACACTAATGTCCTTGGCTTCTTTGATTTTTGCAATTGCCTGTTCTCTAATTGCTTCTAATCTTTCCTTCATTGTACAGTATCCTTTCTATAAGATAGTATAATTTTTTACAATTTGCTTTCCAATTAAATATTTACGGTAAACAAACATTGAGAAAACTTTTGTAGCCCGTGGGTTCATTAAAGCAGCGTAGCTGGTTTGATAGAACCGCTACGAGGCGAAAGAAGCGGGAGCGTGTTTTCGAAATGTTAGGTTTGCCGGAAATATGAATGTCTGGTGACAAATGTAAAATTATAATATTTTTATGCAAAAGAAAAGTCCCTGCATAAAAATGCAGGGACGAAATATCTATCCGCGGTACCACCCTTATTTTCACAAACGTGAACTCTCAATATACTTAACGCGTATAAAACGTCATATGCTACTTGGCTTTCACATATGAAGCTCCTGTGGGAATTTCAAATATTTCCGTCACTTAAAAGACCTTCCAGCCGATGAGTCTTTCTCTCTCAAAGAATAAAAATATTCTACTTTGCACATTCACTGCCTTTAAATATCGCATATATTTTAGCATAATGATAAAAATGTGTCAACAAGAGTTCTTTGCCGGTAAATGTTTTAAATTTATTTTTCTTGATTAATAAACATGTAGTAATATCTATCCTTAAACAATACCTTTTCTTTTCCTTCTGATTTAATTTCAAATTTAATATTGTTATATTTAATTACTATATTCTTTGAGTTTTCATCATAATGTGCATCGTATCCATTTTGTTTCAATTCTTCTAATATTTCATCTTGTTCTTTTTCACTACTAAATCTATAAAACGAATGTCCATAATAATCCTGATGATTTTTCAGTTTGATTTCAATTGACTTATTATCTTCAGTTATTCTAATATACTCGTCTCCATCATATACCTTATAATAATAGTATCCTGCAAAACCTAATATAACTATAACTACAGTAAATATAATCAATATAACTCCCATTACTTTTTTCTTATTATTTTTAATAAAATATATAACACAACCAATAATAGCTCCAAATAATAAGACGCAAATAATAAATAATAATCTCTCCATAACCTAATCCTCCCTAAAAAAATATTAATATTTTAAATTTTCGACTACCTTTTTCTACGTTACCACCAGTTTATTTAATACAACAAATCCTCAATCTTTTATACAAAAAAACTCCAAACACTACAATAATGTAAGATTCTTAAATACATTAATTGTAGTATTTGGAGTATAATAGTTCGGCTCTATTAATGTCTTTCATCACCTTGTCGTTCAAGTATTCTCTTTTATAAATTTTATCATATGTAAAATTTATTAGCAATGTTTATCTATAATATTTACCCTCTCCCTAAATTAAAATTCCACACTCTCTAAATTCATTGTCTGTTTTATGAAAAAATGCTATAATCCCACATATACTATTTATATGAGATTGGATTTATTTATGGGTAAAAAGATTTTAAAACCGATAGTAAAAATATATGATTTTTGTGCCATCATGGCTAAAGACCGTGTGGGCATTTATACTGCTCAGGCGTCTTTCTTTATTATTTTGTCGATTTTTCCATTTTTATTACTATTTTTGAATATTCTTGGTATGATAAATATTGATTCTGACACAATTTTCAGGCTCATAAATAATTATGCACCTGAAACTATCAAGCCATTGGTAATACAGATTCTTGAAGAAATATATACTCACGTATCAGGTACAGCACTTTCCATTTCTGCTATTGCAGCAATTTGGGCTGCATCTAAGGGTGTGCTGTCTGTAATGTTTGGGTTGTACGAAATCAGCAAAATTCATCAAAACAGAAATTATTTCATTTCCAGATTTATATCTATGATTTATACTGTTTTGTTTGTATTTTCAATTATCTTTACCATGGTTATTTTGGTATTTGGTAATAAAATATTCAACTTTTTGGTTTCATTTATTCCTTTTTTAAAGGACATTAGTATAACCACGCTGATTTTAAGATACCTTGTATCCTTTATTGTATTAACATTGTTCTTTATTATTATTTATAAAATTGCCAACTTTAAAATGACAACTATAAAAAAAGCTATTCCCGGTGCTTTGTTTAGTGCCCTTGGTTGGTTAGTTTTTTCATATGCGTTTTCTATTTATATTGACAATTTTTCTAATATGACATATATGTATGGCAGTTTAACTGCTGTTGTTATTATGATGTTCTGGATTTATTTTTGTATCTACATCTTTTTTATTGGAGCTGAAATCAACAAAAAAATGTATCCTGAAACAGAGGCTAAACACTTTGATTCAAGGAATCTGATAATTAAATAATCAATATTTTACAAGTTCTACATTTTTGTAGAACTTTTTTAATATGTCCTCATATTTCATATTTTGTTTTGCCATGGCAATTGCACCATTTTGACTTAATCCACTTCCATGACCAAAGCCACCACCATACAATTTGTAGCCTTCTGATATTTTTTCTATATGAAAAAACGCACTTGGAAGCATACTTATGCCGGATATTTTATTTCCAGCATTTAGATACAGCATAACATAAGGGGATACAAACACTTTCCTTATCTCACTTTGCTTTTTTAATATAATCTGTTTTAAAGATCCATTTACAACCAGCTCAGAAACAATTCCACCCTGTCCTCTTTTATTTACCTCTATGCTTTTTATATTTCCTATATTTTCTTTAAATGTATTGTAAATTCCATTTTTTATCTGCTCATTTGTAAATGTGCAATTCCATCTGTAATATGGATAATCTTTTTCATAGCCACCTGGTTTTGATTTTATAAATTTTTTGAAGTTATCATTATCCTTTATATTTTCAGAAGTTTTTTTGTGCAATAAATTTGCACTTTGAAGATAATCTTTCTTCTCCTTTCCCCATATCTTATAGTCAGTTGTAAATCCACAGGTTGTAGAGAAATAATAAGCATTTATTAATTTTCCATGTTCTTTTAATACTTCATTTTTTGTATCATATGCTGCTTTTTTGCAATTTTCATTTGGCTCAATACGATTGTACACCTGATAATCTGTGCTATCATCAGCTACTGCATTATATTTTTTATACTTGTCTTTCCTTTGTTTTAATATGTATGTTCTTGCACATACAGCCTGTGCCTTCAATGCTTCAAGTGGTGCATCTGTTCCAATTTCACTTGATAGCACTTTTGCAACATACTCTTCCAAATTGACTTTATTAACTACTATCAAATTATTTTTCTGCTTATAAATATATAAAATACCATTGTATTTATTGCTGTTATTTTTTTCACTATGTCCTATCCATTTAATGTCTTTTGTACTTTCTATTTTTACAATATTATTCTTTTTAAAGAAATCGCTATTGGGCATTATTTTTAATGAATTGTTTTCCATTTTATTTCTAAAATTTTTGCCATAGTATATGCTTAATTTATTTCCTGTCACATTTATTTCATTGTGAAAAATTGAACTATTATCATTTTTTAATAATATATTTACATAGACATTTTTATTTTCTTTTTTATTAGATTCTTTGATGTCTTTTTTTGTTTCTTTTTGAGGGGTTTTATAATTTTGAGTTGTTTCTATTTGGTTTAAACTGACCGACTTTATTTTTATAAACATATCTTTACACTGGATTTCAAATATAAATAAACTTACTATCCAAACCATCAGACTTGCAAACAATATTTTTTTCATGTTTCCCCCTTTTACATATAAAAAGAAAATAACGCAGCATATATAAATATGCTGCGTAACTTATCTTAAGTATACCCGAAATGCCACCTGTGTTTTGAGTCCTAGCAAATGCCAGGTGGGCAACCGCATCTAAAGTTGCTGTCTTCCACTAAATTGAGGCTTGACATCCCTTTAGAAATATAGGAATCCCTTTAATCAAACTGTAGGTTCAAAATTAACAGGTTCACCAACATTTCAGGTACCTTTATTATAATCCAGTGCCATCATTTTTGCAATAATTTTTGTTTTCCAATTTCTGTATTTTTAATTCAATTTTTATTGTTTTATGACATTAAATTTATACTGATTTTTGAAAAAATTTTTTTTATTTCGTTATGACATTAAATTCATTATTTTTAATAATCTTTTTATTATGTTATAACATTAAATTCATTATTTTTTTGATAATTTTTTTATTGTATCTTATAAATTATCTTTTTTCCACTATATTATTTTTGTCCTTAAAAATATGATTTTCATGTATAACACCACGAACACTTGATAATGGATAAATATTACAATGTCTTCCAATTACAGTACCTGGATTAAGTACGGAATTACATCCAACTTCTACATAATCACCAAGCATTGCGCCAAACTTTTTAAGTCCTGTTGCAATCTGCTCTTCTCCATCTTTTACTACCACCAATGTTTTATCTGATTTAACATTTGATGTGATTGAACCTGCACCCATGTGTGAATGTGTTCCTAATATGCTGTCTCCTACATAATTGTAATGGGGAACCTGAACAGTATTAAACAATACTACATTTTTAAGTTCTGTAGAATTTCCAACTACACAGTTTTTGCCTACAATAACCTTTCCTCTTACAAAAGCTCCCGGTCTTACTTCTGTACCTGCGTCAATAATTAAAGGACCGTTTAAGGTTGCTGTTTTTGCAACTGTCACAGATTTATGAATCCACACATCATCTGATGGATGATCAAACTCATCAAGTGATAATGTTTTTCCAAGTTTTAAAATGAAATCTCCTATGTCAGATAGTACTTCCCATGGGTAAGTTTTATCCTGAAATAATTCTGATGCTATTGTTTCATTTAAGTCATACATGTCTTTTATTGTGTACATAATTTTCTCCCTTCTGGTTGATAGCGATTGTTATTGATTTTATGTATACACATAAAATCAATAACCACGCGCGCATGCGCGTTGTAAAACCAAAAATGAAATAGCATTTGCAAGTAAACTTGCAAATGCTTTTCCATTTTTGGTTTTGTATCGCTTAATGTGTTCGCGATTACTCTACAGTTACTGATTTGGCAAGGTTTCTTGGTTTGTCTACATTTAATCCTTTTAATACTGTTGTATAATATGCAACAAGCTGAAGCGGTACTACTGTAACCAATGGCATTAAAATGTCTTCTAGTGCAGGTACTTCAATAATTTCGTCCATTATACCTTCACTAAACTCTGTGCCTTCTTTTGTAACAGTAATTGTAAACGCACCACGGGATTTTACTTCCTGAATATTACTCACCATTTTTTCTAATAACTCACTCTGTGTTGCAACACTGATAACAGGCATTTCATCTGTAACAAGTGAAATTGTTCCATGCTTTAATTCTCCGGCTGCATAACTTTCAGAGTGAATATATGAAATTTCTTTCAATTTAAGCGAACCTTCCATACTCAATGTATAGTCAAGTCCTCTACCAATATATAACAGACTTGATGTTGTAATCAGTTTACTTGCAACATATTGACATTTTTCAGCACAATTCATTGTTTTTTCTATTACATCAGGAATGTCTGAAAGTTCTTTTGTAAGTCTCATACACTCTTCTTTTGTAATATGACCTTTTGCATATGCCATTTCAAATGCAAACAAATACATTACTGCCATCTGTACTGAGAAAGCCTTTGTTGATGCAACTGAAATTTCAGGACCTGCATGTGTATATAAAACCATGTCAGCCTCTCTGGCAATTGATGATCCTTTCACATTGACAACTGCTAATACTTTTGCACCTTTTTCGTGTGCAAGCTTTAATGCTGCTTTTGTGTCCGCTGTTTCACCTGACTGTGAAATAACTATAACCAAATCTTCAGGCATTACGATTGGATCTCTATATCTAAATTCTGATGCAATATCAACTGTTACCTCTGTACGGGCAAGTTTTTCAATAACATATTTACCAACCATACCTGCATGCATTGCTGTACCACAGGCAACAATAAAGATTTTTCTGTAATTTTTCAAATCCTCCTTTGTCATACCACACTCTGATAAATTTGGCATACCGTCAATAATACGTGGAGCAATTGTTGTCTTTACAGCTGTTGGCTGCTCATGGATTTCTTTTAACATAAAATGTTCATATCCACCCTTTTCGGCAGCATCCATATCCAAATCTGATACTTTTACTTCTTTTACGATTTCCTGTTTATGAATATCACAAAATTCTACTCTGTCAGCCTTGATTGTTGCGATTTCATTTTCTTCAAGAAGATAATACTTTCTTGTATACTGTAAAATTGCAGGAACATCTGATGCAATAAAGTTTTCTTCATCACCAACACCAATAATCAGTGGGCTGTCTTTTCTTACTGCAAAAATCTTATCAGGAAAATCTTTAAATAAAATACCTAATGCATAAGCACCCCTAATGTCATTTAAAGTCTTGATAATTGCACCAACAGGATCTCCGTCATAATAGTAATCTAACAATTTTGCAACTGTTTCTGTATCTGTCTCGCTGACAAATGAATATCCTTTTCCAATTAAGAACTTTTTAATATCTTTATAGTTTTCAATAATACCATTATGTACAATTGAAACTCTCTTACTTCCATGAGGATGTGAGTTGATATCAGATGGCTCACCATGTGTTGCCCATCTTGTATGACCAATACCACAATGTCCATCAGGCTTATGATCATCTTCTATTTTCTTTCTAAGATTTTTAAGTTCACCTTTTGATTTTTCAACTGTAATGTTTCCGTCTTCGAATACTGCAATACCAGCTGAATCATATCCTCTATATTCTAATTTTGATAAGGCATTTAAGAGTACTTCCGTACAATCTCTCTCACCAACATATCCTACGATACCACACATTATTTTTTCCTCCTATAAAACTGTGCTACATAATTGTAATAGCCGGTCATCTGTCCTGCATTGTTTAAATTGA
The DNA here is from genome assembly GCA_900550135.1 of uncultured Eubacterium sp. Lineage (GTDB taxonomy): Bacteria > Bacillota > Clostridia > Lachnospirales > Lachnospiraceae > Eubacterium_G. The sequence goes on along the minus strand of URQO01000033.1, from coordinate 6,284 downwards.
TAACATTGTTAAATCTGCCTTTAATAAAATCATCAAGTTTCTGCATGTACTCATCAGCAGAAATCTTTCCTTCTGCTACCTGAGTCAGTCCCAACTCCCAGCTGGCTGTAAGTTCCGGATTAAGCAATGACTTAATGGAACCGTGTACAACCCCAAATATCATTTCACCTAACTGTGTAGGTGTAATAACCTGTGTTTTTTTATTTAATGCAATATATTTGATATTTGTCAGTTTCTTTATGATTTCAGCTCTTGTAGCACTGGTGCCAATACCAGAGCCTTTTATTTGTGCTCTAAGATCCTCATCTTCTATTAACTGCCCTGCATTTTCCATTGCAAGAATCAACGAACCTGACGTGTATCTTTTTGGTGGTGATGTCTCACCTTCCTTTATATTACATTCCGTAACATTTATTTTGTCACCTTTCTTCATATTATACAACAAATTGAAGAATTCTTCATCAAGACTTTGCTCGCTATTTTCACTTTCTTCATTTTGAACATTTGCACTATCTGATTCTTTATTTTCTTTTGTATTTGCCTTTGTCTGAACCTTTTTCTTTTCTTTTGGTACACCAACTATCTCAAAAAATCCCTTTTGAACAAGAATTTTAAAATTGGATGAAAACTGCTCTGTATAAGTCTTTTCATCAGAAAAAACAGCCGGCATAATTCCTGTTAAAGTTGCCTTTTTGTAAATGGCCGGTGGGTAAAAAATACTTAAAAACCTTCTTACAATCACCATATAGACCTTTTGATTTACAGGCTTTTGTCTTACCAGTCCATTTAATCCCTGTCCTGTAGGTATAATGGCATAATGGTCTGTGATTTTTTTGTCATCTACATACTTTGTTTTTTCAAGTCCCTTAAATGACCCTGCTTGTAATATATTTTTTGCAAATGGTGCACATGGTCCATAATTTTGTAAGCCTGCAATATTTTTGTGGATTTCTTTTGCCACAGCTGTTGAAAGAACTCTCGCATCTGTTCTTGGATATGTACAAAGCTTTGCCTCATACAACTGTTGTACCACATTTAATGTTTCGTCAGGACTTATTTTAAACAATTTTGAACAGTCATTTTGAAGTTCAGCCAAATTGTAAAGTAATGGTGCCTGCTTTTTTTCATCCTTCATGTTAATGGATTTAACCGTCATTTCCAATGGATAAGGCTTAACATCACCCTGCGTCTGCTCATTATTTGTGACTTTGTATTTTTCCATTGCTACAATTAAAGCTTCAGCTGTAGTTTTTTCTTTAAACCCATTCTCTTTATAAAGTAGTGGAGATTCATAAAATTTAGAACCTTTTACTGCTTTCCATTCAGTGTCAATTTTTCTTCCAAATATATCTGTCAATGCATTCACACGGTAAAACGGTGTCTTTTCAAAATTTCTTATTTCTCTTTCTCTATTACAAATCATGCCAAGAACACATGTCATAACACGACCTACATTAATGGACTTCCATCCGTCTTTTAGATAATTTTGTATGGAATTGCCATATTTTAAAGTAAGAAGTCTGGAAAAATTAATTCCCATAAGATAATCTTCCTTGGCACGCAAATAAGCTGCATCTGAAAGATTATCGTATTCCTTCAAATCTTTTGCCTCTTTGATTCCACGCAAAATCTCTTCTTCTGTCTGAGAATCAATCCACACTCTTTTTTCTGCCTTGTCCTTGACCCCTGCTTCCTGGGCAACTAGTCTGTAAATGTACTCTCCTTCACGTCCCGAGTCAGTACACACATATATTGTTTCCACATCCTCACGATTTAGGATGCCTTTTACTATACCAAATTGTTTTTTTACGGAAGGAATCACTTCATATTTCCATTCAGTTGGAATAAAAGGCAAATCTCTTAAATTCCACTTTTTATATTTTTCATCATATACTTCAGGATAGCTCATTGTAACCAGATGGCCTACACACCATGTTACAATGGCATTTTCACTTTCCATATAGCCATCTTTTCTGGTAGTATTTAATTTTAATGCTTTTGCAAATTCTGCAGCAACACTTGGTTTTTCTGCAATGAATACTGCTTTTTTCATCTTTTCTCCTGTCTGATGCTATTTGTCTCGTTTAATCTATATGTTTCTTCATATTTTACTATTTATAGTAATGTCTTTATACTTATATATGACACTATTTATTTATCTCATCTAATGTCATTGTATAAGATGGAAGAAATTCATCTATAAACACTTTTATCTCTTCCATGTTCATTTCATCAAGTGAACGTTTTATGGTTTCCTGCGCCTTTTCAAAATCTGTATTTCCCATATTTTTTTCTTCGATACATTTGATATATGCTGACATTTTATCGGCTGCTTTTACATACTTCCACTCAATAGAATCATCTTCTATTAAAATATCTCTATATGAATCCTGCATATCTTCAGGAATTTCTGAAAGCAGCTGATGTGCTGCAATATCTTCCACCTTTTTGTATGCATCTCTGATTTCAGGTGCATAATACTTGATTGGTGTAGGTAAATCTCCTGTAATAATCTCAGTTGTGTCATGCATAATTCCCATTATTGCAATATGTTCTGCATTGAGATTTTTATGAAACCTTGTATTTGCAATCACCGCCAACGCATGGGCAATAATAGCCACTTCCAAACTATGTTCAGCAATATTTTCATTGATGGTATTGCGCATCAGTCCCCATCTGTTAATATATTTCATTCTTGCCAACATACCATAAAAATTGTTCATTTTATCCACCTCTGCACACGAAATAACAATTATGTAATTATATCAAAAATATGGTCTTTTTACTAGTGTAAATAATTCTCATGTCAAGATGCATCCACAGCGGAACATCTTTGGTTTTAAATCTTATCCCACGCCTGACTAAGAGCAACATAATCTATGTAATATGAATGATGGAATAAATTGGCAATTATACAAAATACCGGAAAACATTTTTCTCTATGGCATGTACCCTTTACCAATCAATGAAAGGGATACATATAATGTAGAGATATATGCCTTCCGGTATCTTTTATTTTTATAATATTATTACTAAATACCTAAAAATTTCTTTACAATTGCTTCCATGCCGTCTACTTCAACTAAATTGTTATGACGTACTTCTGCATTTCTAATTTCTTCAATTGCATTTGGAATCTTGATATTTCCGATTTTGCTTAATTCATCAATAAGTTCAAAATCTTCCATTGCATCATACTTAGAATCAATGGCATCCATTACACTTCTTGCAAACTTAAATGGACTTGCTGTTGATGCAATAACTGTTACAGTATCATCATTTGTTTCAGCAACGTATTTCTTATAAACACTTGCTGCAACAGCTGTATGAGTATCCATTACATATCCTGTCTTTTCGTATGTGTCTTTTATAACCTTTGCAGTTTCATCTTCTGTAGCATAATTACCATAGAAATCATCAAGTTCTGCTTTCATCTCATCTGTAATAACATACTTACCATTTGTTGCAAGATCCTTCATAAGCTGGCTATTCTTTTCAGCACTGTTTCCTGCAATTTTGTAAATAAGTCTTTCAAGGTTACTTGAAATTAAAATATCCATTGAAGGAGATGTTGTAAGAATAAAATCTCTATTCTTATCATATTCACCTGTCTTAAAGAAATCGAATAATACTTTATTTTCATTTGAAGCACAAATTAATTTTGCAATTGGAAGTCCCATGTTCTTTGCATAGTATGCAGCTAAAATATTTCCAAAGTTTCCTGTAGGTACTACTACATTCATCTTTTCATCCTTTGCAAGTTTACCTTCTGCATATAATTTTGCATAAGCGTATACATAGTATGCAACCTGTGGTACAAGACGACCAATGTTAATCGAGTTGGCTGATGAGAACTGAAATCCTTTTTCATCCATTTCCTTTGCCAATTCCTTATTTCCAAAAATAGCTTTAACTCCACTTTGAGCCTGATCAAAGTTTCCTTCAATAGCTACAACATATGTGTTATCCCCCTTCTGGGTAACCATTTGTTTTTCCTGTACTTTACTTACTCCACCATGTGGATAGAAAACGATAATTCTTGTTCCTTCTACGTCAGCAAAACCTGCCATTGCAGCCTTTCCTGTATCACCTGATGTAGCTGTTAAAATAACAATTTCGTTTTTAACATTGTTTTTCTTTGCTGAAGTTGTAAGTAAATGTGGCAATATTGAAAGTGCCATATCCTTAAATGCAATAGTCTTGCCGTGGAATAATTCTAAATAATATGCTCCGTCAACTTCTGCTAAAGGCGCTATCTCTTCTGTATCAAACTTTGAATCATAAGCCTTGTTTATGCAGCTTTTTAACTCTTCTTCTGTAAAATCAGTAAAGAAAAGTTTCATAACTTCATATGCAACCTGCTGATATGTCATTTTTGATAACTCATCAATTGTTACTTCCAATTTTGGAATTTCAGTTGGAACAAATAATCCACCATCATCTGCCAATCCTTTTAAAATAGCTTCTGACGCTTTAAGTTCACCTGCTGCGCCTCTTGTGCTTTTATAAAGTATCTCTTTCATAATATTCTCCTTGTTTGCTTCATCCATGCTTATTTTTATTTTGCGTTATTTATATAATTAATCAAACCACCGTTTGAAATAATCTTCTGCATAAATTCAGGGAATGCCTGACCCTGATATTCTTCATTTTTTGTTTTGTTGTAAATTTTTCCACTGTCAAAATCCACTTCAATGCGGTCGCCCTCTTCTATAGACTTTGCTGCCTCAGGACATTCTATAATAGGTAAACCGATATTGATTGCGTTTCTATAGAAAATTCTTGCAAATGTTTCTGCAATAACGCAGCTAACACCTGCTGCCTTTATAGCTATTGGAGCATGCTCTCTTGATGAACCGCATCCAAAGTTTTTGTCTGCAACAATAATATCGCCTTCGCTTACTTTGTTTACAAACTCTTTATCAATATCTTCCATACAATGCTTTGCCAATTCTGCCGGATCAGGTACATTAAGATATCTGGCCGGTATAATAACGTCTGTATCTACATTGCTTCCAAATTTGAATACTCTTCCTTCTGCCTTCATATTGTACCTCCTATAATCCTAACTCTTCAGGTCCTGAAATCTTTCCTGTAACGGCACTTGCAGCTGCAACAGCAGGGCTTGCAAGATAAACTTCTGATTCAGGATCTCCCATACGACCTACGAAGTTTCTGTTTGTTGTGGCAATGGCTCTCTCACCTTTTGCAAGTATGCCCATATGTCCTCCTAAACAAGGACCACATGTTGGTGTGCTTACAGCACATCCTGCCTTTACAAATATTGAAGCAAGGCCTTCTTCTATACACTGTAAATAAACAGCCTGTGTAGCAGGGAAAATAATACATCTTACTCCCTTTTTAACTTCTCTTCCATCAAGAACCTTTGCAGCTATTCTCATGTCTTCGATTCTACCATTTGTACATGAGCCAATAACAACCTGATCAATTTTAACATCACCAACATTGTCAATTGTTTTTGTATTTTCAGGAAGATGTGGAAATGCTACTGTTGGCTTTAACTGACTTAAGTCAATTGTATATTCCTCATCATATACTGCATCCTCATCCGGTGCATATTCTGTAAATTCTTTTGTTGAATGCTCTTTCATGTATTCTCTAGTCAAATCATCAACTACAAAAATACCATTCTTTCCACCGGCTTCAATAGCCATGTTTGTCATGGCAAATCTGTCATCCATTGAAAGGTATTTAACACCATCTCCCATAAATTCCATTGAACGGTAAAGAGCTCCGTCAACACCAATCATTCCAATAATATGTAAAATAACATCCTTACCGCTAACCCACTTTGCAGGCTTTCCTGTAAGATTAAATTTGATAGCTGATGGTACTTTAAACCATGCCTTACCTGTAGCCATACCAGCTGCCATATCTGTACTGCCAACACCTGTTGAAAATGCTCCAAGTGCTCCGTAAGTACATGTATGTGAATCAGCTCCGATTACAACATCACCAGCAACTACTAATCCTTTTTCAGGAAGTAATGCATGTTCTATACCAACTCTACCTGTTTCAAAATAATTTGTAATATCATTTTCTTCAGCAAAGTCCTTAACACATTTGTAAAGTTCTGCTGACTTAATATCTTTATTTGGTGTAAAGTGGTCAGGTACTAAAGCAATTTTGTCTTTGCAGAATACACAGTCCACATTCATTTTTTCCATTTCTTTAATAGCAACCGGTGCTGTAACATCATTTCCTAAAACTAAATCAAGGTTAGCTTCAATCAACTGTCCGGCTACAACACTGTCAAGACCTGC
>URQO01000032.1 GCA_900550135.1 uncultured Eubacterium sp. | reverse complement strand
GCAAAAGGAACAGTAGAAAATCCTGAATGTGTTGATATTCCAACAGAAGAAGAAAACGACAGATAAAAAGAAATGCATTTAAAGTAGTCATTTGGCTATTTTAAATGCATTATTTTTTGCCTGATTAAGAAATTAATTTGGCTTTTTATTTTAGTTTAAAATATTTTTTATATAGAAAAAATGAAAATCCGGCAACAATAAATTCAGTAGCCCAGAATCCACTCCATACGCCTACAGCTCCCCAGATAATATTGAAAATGTATGAAAGAGATAACATTACAAATACATATCTTAACAGGGAAATTGTAAGAGATGAAAATCCTTTTCCAAGAGCTTCCAAAGCACCTGAAACTGTAATGGATACTGAGGATATTATAAATCCTACACTGATAATTCTAAGAGCAGTGCTTCCAATGATAATTGTTTGGGCATTTCCTGAGAACAGTCCAATAAGTACATTGGGAACTAACAGACATATTACAGTTCCAAAAGTCATAACAATCATAATAATAGTCAACGCTGTCTGGAAAATTTTCCTTACACGTACTTTTTCTCCGGCACCATAATTAAATGAAATAAGTGGACGCATTCCCTGAACTACGCCATTGGCAGTGAGATACAAAAATGTCTGCAACTTGTAGTAAGCTCCAAGAACCAAAACATAGCCTGCTGAATATGTAGCAAGTATACTGTTTAATACTGAAACCTGAAGAGAAGGTAATGCCAAATTTAAAGTGGCAGGAAAACCAACAGAGTACAATCTCTTTATAATTGATTTTTCAGGAGTCATGTATTTAAACTTAATTTTTACAGGAAGCGGTCTTATTATATAAATTAAAATATAGCCTGCAAGTGTAGCGATCTGACCTATTACAGTGGCAATGGCTGCACCGGTTATGCCAAGTTTTGGAAAGAAGCCAATACCAAAAATAAAAAATGGATCCAATATAATGTTGGTAATACAACCAATCATCATACATATCATAGATACTTTCATGCGTCCAACAGCCTGAAATATTTTTTCGAAACTAATGGAAATGGCAATTGGAATTGAAAAAGCAAAAACGATATATGAATACTTTAGACCAAGGTTAATTGTATCCACATCATGAGTAAATAGTTTTAGATATTTTGGCATAATACCAATGCATACAACAGTCAAAAGCACACCGTGAATAACATTGCAAATCATTCCGAGAGATGTGGATTTGTCTGCCAATTTACGATTGCCTGCTCCAAGATAAAAGGCAACCAATGCATTTATTCCAATACCAAATCCAACCGTCACTGCAGTAACGATATTTTGAACAGGATAAACCAGTGAAAGTGCAGTCATGGCATTTTCGCTGATTCTTGCTACGAAATAACTGTCTACAATATTGTAAAGAGCGTTTACCAACATGGAAATAGTCATTGGCAGAGCCATTGATAAAACTAGTGGCAATATAGGTTTTTCTTTCATAAAATTTTGGTTCATAATAATCTCCCATTATAGTAAAACAAATTTTGGCAAAATAAAAACCACACAACTTTTTAGGTTGTGTGGCGAAAATAAAACTTCTGTCTTAAAAAAATCCACTCCATAACAATGGTTTTAAGTGATTATAAACAATAAATAAAGCATAGTCAATATAGAAAAAAGAGTATTGCACATTATCAACCCAAATAGTTCAATTAATTATCATTATATTTTAAATGCTAGTGTGTTTTACAAATATAGTTATCCTGCAAACAAATGCAAAGTGGGATTTAAAAGATATATTATTTTAAAAAATGGGTATATAATTATATTTACATATACAAAATAGTAGTTAAATTTGATACAATAATTACTGATTGATTGGAGGATATTATGAAATTAGAAAATAAATTTTTATGTGTAGAAATAAATGAACTTGGAGCAGAAATTACCAGTGTATATGACAAGGAAAATGACACAGAAATAATCTGGGAGGCAGATCCTAAGTTTTGGAAAAGACATTCTCCTATATTGTTCCCAAATGTAGGGAAAAATTATAAAAATCAGGTGTTAATTAATTGTAAGAAATATGAAACATCTCAGCATGGATTTGCAAGGGACAGTGTTTTTAAATGCATAAATCAAAGTGAAAACAAAGTGGAGTATATGCTTTGTTCCAATGATGAAACAAAAAAGGTTTACCCTTTCGATTTTGAACTTGTTGTAGGATATGAATTGAAGGAAAAAGAAATCATTGTTACATGGCAGGTAAACAATAAGGATAGTAAACCAATATATTTTACAATAGGGGCTCATCCGGCATATAGATTTAGGGAAGGTGATAAAAAAGAGGATTATATCCTTATGTTCAATAAAAAAGATTCTTTGGAGTACATGTTGCTTGATTCAGAATATGGTACAGCAGTGGATTCAAAAAAATATCAGCTTCCTTTGAATAACGGTCAGTATCGGCTAAATGAAAAAATATTTGAAAATGATGCTCTGATACTTGATGGAGAACAGGTAGAAGAAGTTTGGCTTTGCTATAAAGATGGAACTAAAAGAGCGGGAATGAAGTGTAAGGGATTTCCAAATTTTGGTATATGGTCTGTAAAAGATGCTCCTTTTGTATGTTTAGAACCATGGATGGGACGTTGTGATAACACAGGATTTGAACATGAATTACGCACAAAAGACAATATTAATAAAGTAGAACAGGGTAAAACATTTAAGCAGAGTTATTCAATTATTGTGGCATAAAAAATAGAAAGGAATAGCGGCTATTATGTTTAAAAACAAGTTAAGTTTTTTAGTAAAATAGTTGCAACAGTAAAAATGGAAATATATATAATACGACACGGAGAAACAGTTTGGAACAAATCAAGACTTTTGCAGGGAAGCAGAGACATTCCGTTGTGCCAGGCAGGCATTGACGTTGCAAAAGAAAGAGCAAAGGAACTGGAAAATATAGATTTTGATGTTATTTACAGCTCACCATTATCAAGAGCATATGAGACAGCCTGTATTATAAGAGGTGACAGAGATATAGAGATTATTAAAGATGACAGATTAAGAGAAGTGAATTTTGGAATCAATGAAGGCCAAAGTGCCATAGAACTTCAAAAAGATAAATCAAATCCATTTTGCAGGTTCTTTGATGACCCGGCCCATTACAAGGCACCCCTAAAAGGTGAAGATTTAAATCAGGTATGTAAGCGAACAAAAGAATTTATGGAACAGGTCATTGAACCACAAAAGGATAAACTAAACAGAGTTTTAATAGCAGGACATGGAGCAATGAATAAGGGCATTATGTGTCATGTATTAGGTCATGCTGTTGATGAATACTGGAATGGCGGATTACAGAAAAACTGTGGGATAATTATGGTTCGTTTAGATGAAAACGGTTACAAACAAATTGGAGAAATATAATATTAGTCATAGAGGCAGACAAAATCAGTCTGTCTTTTTCTACAATTAAACTTAATTAAATTTTAAAATTACCACTTAAGCAACCAGTCAACAAATTGGTATTGTAAATTTTGCTACTTAATGCACAAAAATTTTTGCAGACGCCAATAACATTTTAGAAAAACATAGGATTACTATATATAGAAGCTTCAAAAACTTGGAGGATAAAATGATAGCGCTATATTTATCACTGGTAGATGAAAACCAAAAGGACAAGTTTGAAAAAGTATATTACAAGTACAAGGATTTGATGTTTTACATAGCATATGAAGTATTGAAAAATGAAAGAGATGCGGAAGATGCCGTTCAGGAAGGATTTCTTCGTATTGCAAAAAACATATCAAAAATTCTTGACGTAAATAGCAGTAAATCTAAAAATTTTGTAGTGTTAATTACAAAAAGAGAAGCTATGAAAATATACAACAAACGCAAAAAAAGAGGTGAGGACACTGACATTGAATTGGAAAAAATACACGTGTCAGATGCAAATATCATAAATGATGTAAAACTGGCAATCGAAAAAATGCCATACAAGTACTCATCTTTATTAACACTTAAATATGTAATGGGATATTCAGGAAAAGAAATATCTGAAATTACAGGATTAAGTGAAACAAATGTAAGGCAACAACTTTTAAAAGCAAGAAAAATGCTTGAGGAGGAAACAAAGTGAATCTAAATGATGAAGTATTAAAACAGGCACTTATTTTATACAATGAAGAGACAATGAATCAAATTCCTGATATTATTGATATTTACGATTATTCTTACAGATTTGAAAAAAAGATAAAAAGAATAAGCCGTGCCCAAAAGAAATTTGGTGGAAACATGCTCATGGAAAGATGTACAAGATATTGTGCAAAAATTGCTGTTGTTGTTTTATGCTTTATAGCTATTAATGTGACATTTGTAAAAGCTTTTGACTTTAATATTTGGCAGATGGTAGTTACAAAAACTGAAGATTTTATCAATATTAACTTTGAAGAAAATAAAAATGATAATAATAAAGTGGCAACAAAGGGCAATATGATGATAACTAACATACCTGATGGTTATAAAAAGGAAAGTGAGTACTTTTCAAAGGAACTTTCAGTGCAACAGTTTGTCAGCGACAATGGAACTATTAGCTACACGGAAGGTCCTGTAACAGATACAGCCGATTTAACAGCAAAAGGTTCGCAAACAAAAACAGTTACAGTAGGTGCTAAAGAAGTTATGATATCCTTTGGAGATGAAAATATCACAGCTGTTTACAATGATGACAAATATTATCATACAATTGAGGTACAGGGAAAAGATGCTAATGAGAAATTCATCACAAAAATCATAGCAGAATTGGAGGCACGCAAGTGAAAAAAATAGCAAAAGTATTAATGTTTGTATTTGTGGTTGGGGTTGCTTTTACGTTTTCGTTAAATACCACAAAAGCAGATGATAATAACGAAAAAAACACCAAAGTAAAAATAATGAACAGTCAGGTTGATACAAACACTTCAGAAGTTATTGTAAGAATTAAAAACAATACTTCAAAGGCCATAAAGTTAAAAAAAGTAACGCTGACAGATGAGAAAGATACAAATACAATTTTATCTGAAAAGAAAATTAAGATAAAAAAAGGAAAAACAAAATATCTTAATCTTTCACTTAATAGAGCAAGGGGCAGATACCGGATGAACTTAACATTTAACAAAGAAAGAATAGTTAAAACCCTAAAGTTAAATGTTAAGAAAATTAAAGAAGATATTAACACTGACAATAAGTCTGACGATAAGGTAGGACCTGATGCCACAATCAATTTTGTGGCAAAGGATACAATCTATTCAAAGTCAGGAAATACTTTGGGAGCAATACTTTTAAATAGGGATTTTAGAATTGGAAAAAATGGGATAAGCACTGTTGTGATTTTTTCGGAAAATGACTACAAAAATACATACAAAACAAAAATAAATGTAATGATAAAACAAAAAACGAAAAAAGGATTTAAAGTATGTAAGAAGTTTGTAAAAACGAAAAAAAGCAACATTGCTTTTCTCAACAAAACATTTATATTAAAGAAAAAAGGAAAATACAAAATGGTGGTGAAAATCATCAGATACAAAAAGGGAAATACAAAAACTGAAAGAAATACATATACGTCAAAGATTGTAGAATTTAAGTAGGAGAAATATGTGATGAGAATGTATAAAAGACTGGTTTCGATAACAGCGGTTGTAATGACACTGGTTCTTATACCAAGTGTAGGATGCACAAATTTAAATGCAAAACCAAACAATAAATCAACAACAAACAAAGAAGAATGTCAGGTAAATAAGAGGAAAAAGACAAACAAAGAAGAATGTCCGGTCAATAAAGGTAAAAAAACAAACAACAGAATATATTTGTACAAAGTGGGGACAAAGAATAGTAAAAAAACAAAAGCAATACATACACATCAAACAAAGAAACTGTATCTGAAAAATAAAAGTAAAGTAAAATCGGTTAAGTGGAACAGTTCAAACAAAAAAATTGCGAAAGTATCAAAGCATGGGATAATAACAGGATTAAAACCCGGTAAAACAACAATTACCGCAAAGGTTAAAACAATCAAATATCAGATTGCAATAAAAGTAAAAAAAGCACTGAAGATAAAAAGTGTAAATGGTTCCCAATTAAAACAGGGAATTTATATGTCAGACTATTATGGCTCAAACAACAATATCTTAGTCAGTCCTGCCTCAATTAATATGGCACTTGGAATGGCTGCAAATGGTTGCGCAGGAAAAGGCGTATATCCAAGTACATGTGGAACAGTGCCAAATGAAAAGATATATATAAATCCTAAAGAAGAGTTGGAAAAATATCTGGGGAAAAGTACAAAAAATTACAATAAATATGCAAAAAAAATAATGGATTCAAATGATAAAACCACATTGGAAATGGCAAACTCAGTATGGTACAAAAAAGGTGTAAAACTTAATAACAGTTTTGAAAGTAATGTAAAGAATTATTATAATGCAACCACAAATGAGGTAACTTTCGATAAATCTGCTGTAAAAAAGATTAACAGTTGGGTATCGGATAACACTGATGGCATGATTAAAAAAATAATAGACAATGTAAGTCAGGACACATATGCGTATATTCTTAACGCCACGCTTTTTGATGGAAAATGGACTAACAAATTTGACCAGTCAGACATTCATACTCAGAAGTTCAAACTTTTTAGTGGTAAAAAAGTTAAAACAAAAATGATGTATGGTACAGAAAATAGTTATTATGAAAATGATTATGCATTGGCATTTGAAAAAACATATGAAAAAAATAAAAAGTATTCATTTATTGGCATTCTTCCAAAGGCAGAAGGAAAGTTTAAATTGGAAAATCTAAACATTTCACAGCTACTTAAGAATAAAAAGAAAGGTGGCGTGGAAATAGGACTTCCAAAGTTTGAATATAGCTGGAATGAAAAAATTAACGATGCATTGATGAATAAGGGGATAAATGGTATTTTTAATATGTTTATACCGGCAATGAATCCTATGTTTGACACAACAGACAAGTCAAATAAATATGTAAATGAAATTATACACAGTATAGCAATTAAGGTTGATAGCGAAGGAACAAAGGCAGCAGCAGTGACTTCTATTGAGACAAAGTGTACAAGTGATGTAGTATATAACAAAAAGATTGTACTAAACAGACCATTTGCTTATTTAATTAAAAATAATGAAACAGGAGAGATTTTGTTTGTAGGTAAGGTGATAAATCCTTCAAAAAAATAAATTAACCTATTGGAAAATGTTAATAAAAATATTATAATCATTATAAGCATTAAGAAATAATAAATGATTATGGAGATTTTTATGAACAGTAATGAATTTAATTATATAAAAGAAGTAGCTACAAAACAAAGCTTTTCAAAAGCATCAAAGGCTCTTGGAATTTCCCAGCCGGCACTTAGTAATTATGTTAAAAAAATAGAGGACAGACTGGGAGTTCCGTTGTTTGACAGAAGTATTTCTCCAATTGAGATTACGGAATTTGGTAAAGCATATTTGGAATACGCCAATGAAGTGTTATCGGCAGCAGAAAAACTTGAAAATATAATGTCGGATTTGCAGGATTTGAAGCAGGGGCAGATCAAGATTGGCAGTACAGTATGTTTCTCCACAGGTTATCTTCCGGGTTCTATAGCTTCATTTCATAAAGAATACCCAGGAATATCGTTTAATGTTATCGACGGAAGAGTACCGGACATAATGAACAAATGTCTGACAGGCGACGTTGACATGTTCCTAACAGATGGAAGAATAGACGATGAATTGTTTGACAAAGAGGAGCTTTTTAAGGAAAGACTTGTAATGGCAGTTCCGAAAGAACTTGAAATAAACGAAAAAATAAAGGATTACAGAATACCTGTAGAAGATATTTTAAATGACAGAGAGTGGAGTCTTCACACAAAAAAGCTTGATTTAAAAGAAATGAAGAATGAAGGATTTGTGCTTTTAAATGAAGACCAGCATATAAGACAGATGGTAGATCATATGTTTGAAAGTGCAGGTTATGAGCCAAAGGTTGCTCTTCAGACATCGCAGAGTATTACAGGTTTTGCAATGAGTGTGGCCAATGTAGGTGTATCTTTTGTTACAGAAACTACAATAAAATATAATAATATTGGAACTCATGCATATTATTATAAGGTAGGTGACGAAAAAGAGGCGGTAAGATGCATGTGCATTGCATACAAAAAAGGTAAGTATATTTCCAATGCAGGACGGAAATTTATAGAAACATTAAAAAAGGAATTAGGATAAATTAAGGCGCACCTTTTGGTGCGCTTATTTGTTGCACTTAAAAGATGCTTATGCTAAAATAGAAAATAATTATGGGCTTTTGTACCCATTTATAGTAAAACTTTGAGGTAATGAATATGTTAAATAACGAAAAAATCATTCTAATGACAAAGCTTTCATTATATGAACAGAAAAATCAGAAAAAAGAAATCAGCTCCAGCAAATATTTTAAAAGTGATTATATGCTTATGAAAATGTTTGGCTCATTTTGTTGTGTAACATTAGGTTATTTGTTATGTGTTTTATTGTGGATTATGTATAGTTCAAACCAGATGATTGCAAAAATGACTACTACAGGAAGCCTGATTGCACTGGTTTCAATTATTGTAGTTTTGTACATTATAGTGACTGTTGTGTATATGATTTTCAGTTATGCATTTTTTTCTCATAGATTCAGAAGAATAAGAAAAAATTTAAAAGAATATAATGGTGATTTGAAAACACTTCATAGAATACAAGAGTTAGAGTATGATGCGATTATTGATGAGTTAGAAGAGGGAGGTCAGGAAGAATAATGACAAAACTATTTGAATTAAAGGAAAAATTAAAAAACTTTTATGGTACATATGAATTTGTATTAAGACCTATATTAAAATTTATGGCGGTATTTTGCTCATTGATTTTAATAAAATTCAATATAGAAGCAACAGGGTTTATAAGTTCATGGATTATAGTGTTGGCATTATCAGTGATTTGTGCCTTTATACCATGGGGACTTATAACTGTTCTTTTGGCAGCGGATATAGTGATAAATGTATTCACAATTTCGACAGAATTAGGTGCTTTAATGCTTATAGTGATGCTTATAATGTATCTGTTTTTCTTTAGATTCTGCCCTTCACAGGGGATGATATTGATATTAGTTCCATTGGCATTTTTCCTTAAAATACCATATGTTATGCCGATAGTTGTAGGACTTGTTTGTGCACCTACAGCCATTGTGTCTGTTGTATTTGGAACAATTATATATTATATGTTATTTACTATTAGCGAAAATATCACAGTGCTTACGCAGATGTCAGGAGAGTCTGTTAGTGCAGCAGGAATTAGCTCAATTGTAAAAATGATGAGTGGAAATATGGAAATGTTTCTTGTAGTTGTAGCTTTTGTTGTTACAACATTGGTAGTTTATTTTATAAAAAAAATGTCAGCTGATAATGCTTGGATTATTGCAATATTGACAGGTGGCATATTGGATCTTATTTTAATATTAGTTGGAAATGTGATTTTAAAAACAAATGCATCAATTGTTTGGATTATAATTGGAACAATAGTTTCACTGTTAGTTGCATTTATTGTTCAGTTCTTTGTATTTTCAGTAGATTATTCAAGAACAGAGCATACTCAGTTTGAAGATGATGAATACTATTATTATGTAAAGGCAGTTCCAAAGATTAATGTAACTGCACCTGAAATGAATGTTAAAAGGATTAATGCACAAAGAAGAAAAAAAGTAAAAACAAAAAGATAAAAACAGACTAAATAAATGAAAGGAGTGAGTGAGAATGAGCGCAGCATGGAGTTATGTTCAGAATTTTTTTGAAAAGTATTTAACAATACCTGATATATACTTTAGTGACGTATTTGAAATCGCCATTATTGCAATATTGTTTTATTATATATTCTTATGGTTTAGAAAAAGTAGAGCGTGGTCATTATTAAAAGGTATTCTTGTAATTGTATTCTTTATGGTATTTGCATCGCTATTTCACTTGACTACCCTTTTATGGATTATAAATAAAACGTTAAGTGCAGGAATTATTGCTATTGTTATTATTTTTCAGCCTGAACTTCGTAGAGCATTGGAGCAGCTTGGAAAGAAAAATGTACTGTTCAAATTTTTCAAAATAGGTAGCAATACTGAAGATGAAAGATTTAGTGACAAGTCTATAGAAGAAATTACAAGAGCAACATTTGAAATGGCAAAGGTTAAGACAGGAGCTTTAATTGTAATTACAAGAGATCATGATTTAAGTCAATATGTTGAAACGGGTATTAGCATAGATGCCAAAATTACAAGTCAGTTGCTAATAAATATTTTTGAAAAGAATACACCGTTACACGATGGTGCAGTTGTAATAGAAGGGGACAGAATAGTGGCAGCAACGTGTTATCTGCCATTGTCTGACAGTGTAGTCATAAGTAAAGATTTGGGAACACGTCACAGAGCAGGTCTTGGAATAACAGAAGTTACTGACAGTATTGTTATTATCGTATCAGAAGAAAATGGTAGTGTTTCCATTGCAAAAGATGGAAAACTAATCAGATACGCAGATGCTTCAGTACTAAAAAGTGAATTGATAAAGGCCCAGGATAAAATTGAAGTGAAACCTAAAAAAAGATTTTTGAAAGGAAGGGACCGCAATGAAGAAAGTGATGATAAAAATTAAAGAGTCGCTAACTCACAATGTAGGCATCAAAATAATTGCGGTAATTGTTGCCACATTAGTTTGGCTTACAGTTATAAACATAACAGACCCTGAAAAGACAATTGTTATATACAATGTGCCGGTTAATGTAACCCATGAAGAAGCATTGAGCAACATGAATATGGTCTATGAGGTCAAAAATGACAAATATGTAAATATAACAATATCAGGGAAAAGATCTGTTGTGAGCAAACTATCATCAGATGATTTTAAAGCAACAGCATCATTAAAGGAATTGTCAAAAGTAAATTCAGTGCCAATTGAAGTTACTGCAAAGCAGGGATCAATTGCAAGAAAAGTAACAATAGAAAAGCAGTCTATGCAGACTTTGATGGTTGATGTAGAACAGATAAAGAAACAGAATTTTAATATTCAGGTTGAATACAGTGGTAATGCAGCAGACGGATATGTTGCAAAGGAATATACATTATCCAAAAATTCAGTTTCCATTAAAGCACCAACATCAATACTAAACAAAATATCAAAAGTTGTAGCAGAGTGTGAATTAGAAGGTGCAAGCCGTTCCTTCTCAAAGAGATGTAAGCTTGCAATTTATGATACATCAGGAAATGTAATCATTTCAGATCATATTACAATGTCAAGTAAAAAAGTGGATGTTTCGGTTGATATTGAGCAGGAAAAGGAAGTGCCGGTTAAAATAGGAAATATTGGAACCCCACCTGAGGGTTACGAAATTAAGAGCACTTCATTGTCAATGGACAAGGTAAAACTTGTTGGTGACAGTTATGTCCTAAGTCAAATAAATGAAATTGACATTACAGATAAAATTGATATTTCGTATTCAAAGGGAACTTACAAAAAACAAATTGATTTAAATAAATATGTTCCTGAAGGAGTTGCCATTAATGGCGATTCTGTAGTTACTGTTCAGATAGAAATCAGTCAGTTAGCAACAAAAACATTTACAATAAAAAAATCAGACATTGCTATTGAAAATCAGGGCGAACAAGAAGTGGAAATTATGGGAAATGTAAAAATTACACTTCAGGGTGAAAGCGATAAGATTGCTAAGATTTCTACAGGTGACATACAGGCATCTGTAAATGTTGACAAATTAAGTGCGGGAAAACATTCCGTAACATTAAATGTAACATTGCCCGATGGTATCATTGCAGTAGATGAAAAAAAGATAGACATTAAAATTAAATAATTGGAGGAAACAATATGAGAACAATCTTAGTTGCCGGCGGTGCCGGATATATTGGAAGCCATACCTGTGTAGAATTGTTACAGGCAGGATATGATGTCGTGGTAGTAGATAATTTGTCAAACTCCTCACAGGAATCACTTAATCGTGTGGAAAAAATCACAGGCAAGTCTGTAAAGTTTTATGAGGCAGACGTGGCAGATAAAGAAGCCATGGACGAGATTTTCAATGAAAATGATATTTTTGGTGTTATTAATTTCGCAGGATTAAAAGCTGTAGGTGAATCAGTGGAGAAACCTCTTGAATATTATCAAAACAATATTACAGGAACACTTAATATGTGCGAAGTGATGAGAAAACATGGTGTTAAAAATATTATTTTCAGTTCATCAGCTACAGTGTATGGTGATCCTGAAACTGTACCAATTACTGAGGAGTGTCCAAAGGGAGTATGTACAAACCCATATGGTTGGACAAAATCCATGTTGGAGCAGATCCTTACAGATATTCAAAAAGCAGATAATGAATGGAATGTTATTCTACTTAGATATTTCAATCCAATTGGGGCACATAAAAGCGGACTAATGGGCGAGGATCCAAATGGCATACCAAACAATCTTATGCCTTATGTTATGAAAGTAGCAATAGGTCAGTTGCCACAGGTCAATGTATTCGGAAATGATTATGATACTCCTGATGGAACAGGTGTAAGAGATTATATTCATGTAGTTGATCTTGCAGACGGACATGTGAAGGCAATAAAGAAATTGGAAGAAAATCCGGGACTTAAAATATACAATTTGGGAACAGGTATCGGATATAGCGTTCTTGATGTAATTAAAAATGTCAGCAAGGCAGTTGGAAAAGAGATACCTTATGTAATAGCTCCAAGAAGAGCAGGAGATATTGCACAGTGTTATTCAGATGCATCATTAGCAAAGAAAGAGTTGGGATGGGAAGCCAAAAACGGCATAAAGGAAATGTGCGAAGATTCGTGGAATTGGCAAAAAAATAATCCTAACGGATATAAATAGAAAATAATGGAATATTATAACTAATGAAATAATATATGATGGGAGAAAGCCGGTGAATTCTAGTAAAAAGACAAAAGAACCTGTAAAGCAACTTAGAAATATGAAAAGATTAAGAAAGTTTTTTACAGCAATTGAAATTATATTTGGAGTATTACTTATAGCAATAGCTATTATAATGTTTGTTCCAGGAGCAAAGACAGAACTTATCAAGGGAATGGCAAGCAACAGTTTTGGTCAGAAAATTATATCATGGTTTGGAAAGCAGACATATTCAGACACTGTATTGGATAAAAGTTTTGATAGTAAAAAATTAAAAACCAATGATTTAAAATACAATTATTCTGATGAATATACTAACTTTGTAATGTTTGGTGTAGATTCAAGAGAAGGTGAAGTAGATACATCAAACAGTGACTCAATACTTATTGTAAGCATTCATAATACAACAGGTGAAGTAAAGATAGTATCTGTATATCGAGATACAATGCTTGGAATATATGACAAAACAGGTACACTGAATCAATATTTTAAAGTGAATTCAGCATATTCTTACGGAGGCCCTGAAGGTGCAATTAATACGTTGAATCTTAATCTTGACCTGAATTTACAAGATTATGTAACAGTAAACTTTGGCGGTGTTGCCCAGATTATCAATGAACTTGGTGGCATAACAGTAAATCTTACAGACGATGAAGTAGCACAGCTTAATCATCACCTTAAGAGTACAATAAGTTCAACAGGAGAGTATGCTCCACAGATTGAACATAGTGGAAAAAATATTAAGTTAAACGGAATACAGGCAACAACTTATTGTCGTATTAGAAAAGCAACTTTCTATGATCCAGAAACAGGTGAGCCTGTTAGTGATGACTTTGGTAGAGCAGCAAGACAACGTTCAGTTATTATGAAACTTGTGGAAAAGGCTAAGAAAGCAAGTGTTTCAGAATTGCAGGGAATGGTTCAGACAGTCTTAAATGGTAAAAATAAAAAAGGTCAGATTATTACAACAAGTTTTACATTTGATGAAATTGTAAACTTACTTCCAATTATTTTTGATTTCAAATTAAGCGGAAGCGAAGGTTTTCCATCATCACTTCAGACAGGAACATTTGATGGAACAAGTTATGTTGTGGCCAGTGGAATTAGTGCAAATGTATCAAAACTACACGAATATCTGTATGGTGAGAAAAATTATGAGCCAACAGAAAATGTAAAAACAGTTGACAGTGCAGTAACAGCCAAAACAGGAATTAGTGAGTCCTCATCAGGATACAACCCTACAGAAGCAGTTAACAAAGCAAAGACTCAGGAAGAAACAACAGTAGATACTACTGATTATGATTATGATGATGGTGGAAAAAGTGATTTATATTAAAATAATCAACTTATTTTAACACTTAGAACACAAAATAATCACATCTTAAAACTACACTCTTCATATAAGATAAAAATGAAAGTGAAAGGAGACTGAAAGATGTCAGAAGAAAATACAAGAGGATATTATCAGTATCAGGACAATAATCAGTACAATGGTCAAAACAACAATCCATATAATAATGGACAAAATGATCCTAATAAAAAGAAAAAAGGAAAAGGCAAGATTATAGCAATTGTTGTCGCAATAGCAGTTGTAGTTGCCGGTATAGGAACAGGTGTAGCCGTTGGAACAAGATATTTAAACAACTCATCAACTCTTATAGGAGAGCTTGAGTCACAAAATAATGAGAAGACAACTGCCAGTGCAGAAGATACAATTGGCTCTACAAATTCAACAACAGGTTCAACGTCAACAGGAACTGTTACTGTAACAGATGTATCACAGGTAGTTGACAATACAATGCCTTCTATTGTAGCCATTACAAGTAAAACTCTGGTAGAGTCAAATAGCTATGGCTCATTTTGGGATGATTACTTTGGTGGAGGAAGCAATGGACAAAAATATGAACAGGAGGCAGCCGGTTCAGGTATCATTGTTGACCAGACAAGTGAAGAATTGTTGATAGTTACAAACAATCACGTAGTTGCAGGTGCAGACAGTTTGAAAATCCAGTTTGATGGTATGGATTCAAGTAGCAAAGGCATTGACGGATATATCAAAGGAACAGATTCAAATGCTGACGTAGCAGTAGTTGCAGTCAAACTAAAGGATATTCCTACAGCAACAAAGAAAGTTATAAAAAAAGCAACATTAGGTGATTCAGCAAACGTAAATGTAGGAGAAGGTGTTATTGCCATAGGAAATGCACTTGGATATGGACAGTCAGTTACAACTGGTATTATTAGTGCAAAAGACAGAGAGGCAACAATTGAAAATAAAACAATGAAGTTACTTCAGACAGATGCAGCTATCAATGGAGGAAACTCAGGTGGAGCATTACTTAATGCCAACGGTGAAGTTATTGGTATTAATGTTGCCAAATATTCATCAAGTGGTTCATCAACAAGTGCCAGTGTAGAAGGCATGGGATTTGCAATTCCAATTTCATCTGTAAAGAACATTATCAGCAATCTTGAAACAAAGAAAACAAGAGAAAAATTATCATCAGATGAACAGGGTTATATGGGTATTACATCTCAGTATAATGTAACAGACCAGATTTCAGAAGCTTACTCAATTCCAACAGGTATTTTTGTAAATGGAGTAACAAAAAATGGACCAGCCGAAAAAGCAGGTATCCAGTCAGGAGATGTCATTAGAAAATTCGATGGCGAAGACGTGGCTACAATGGAAGAGTTACAGAACAAAATTCAGTATTATAAACCTGGAGAAAAAGTAAAAGTAACAATAGCTTATGCAGACGGAAGAACATACAAAGAAAAAGAAATTACAGTTACACTTGCAAAGAAAAGTGATATATCAAAATAATGCATAAATAAAAATATTACAAATAGAAATAACAATTACAATAAAGAAATATGTTTTTTACAATTCTTTAAAGTAATTGTTATTTTTTGTATATTTAATTTTAAAGGAATATATGATAAACTGCTAAAGGAAAATAAATAGCATTATAAGAGGTACAATATGAGTGATAAAGATTTAGAAAATATACAAAATGAAAATACAAACAGTATAAACAATGATATAAGTAGTAATACAAGTAACGTAAACGATAATACAGGTAACAATGCGAAGAGTAATGCAGATAGCAATACAGGTAGCAACACAAACGATAATATAAATAGCAATACAGGTAGCAACACAGATAATACAAATAGCAATGAAGATGAATATGAAAAAATCTGTTATGTATGTAGACGCCCTGAAAGTAAGGCGGGCAAAATGATTGATATGCCTGGTGGAATATGCGTATGTACAGACTGTCTTCAGAAAAGTTTTAACAGTTTTCAGAATCTTGGAATGAACGTAAATATTAGCAATGAAGAGTTGGAAAAGTTGTTGAGTATGCCGGGAGTTCACATGATGACACCGGAAGAGTTTAAAAATGACATTCCAAATAAGCAAAAGTTAAAGAAAAAGAAAAGTGAAAATAAAAAGGAAAAGCCTGTTCTTGATATTAAGAAGATACCAGCCCCTCATTTGATTAAAGAAAAATTAGATGATTATGTTATTGGTCAGGATTATGCCAAAAAGGTAATGTCTGTAGCAGTGTACAATCACTACAAGCGTGTAGCTACAAATACTATGGATGAAATAGAAATTGAAAAGTCCAATATGCTTATGATTGGACCAACAGGTTCAGGTAAAACATACCTGGTTAAAACGCTGGCAAAACTGTTGGATGTGCCACTTGCTATTACAGATGCAACATCACTTACAGAGGCAGGATATATTGGTGACGATATTGAAAGTGTTATATCAAAACTTCTTGCAGCAGCAGACAATGATGTGGAACGTGCTGAGACAGGTATTGTATTTATAGACGAAATTGACAAGATTGCAAAGAAAGATTCAGAACGTAGAAGAGATGTTAGTGGTGAATCAGTACAGCAGGGTATGCTTAAACTGCTTGAAGGTAGTGAAGTAGAAGTCCCTGTTGGTGCTACAAGCAAAAATGCAATGGTTCCACTTGCAACAGTTAATACAAAAAATATTTTGTTTATTTGTGGTGGCGCATTCCCTGATTTGGAAGATATTATAAAAGAAAGATTAAACAAGCAGGCAGCAATTGGTTTCCTTGGAGATTTAACAGACAAATACGACAACGACAAAAATCTTATGAGTAATGTAACAAATGAAGACTTGCGAAAATTTGGTATGATTCCCGAATTCTTAGGAAGACTCCCTATAGTATTTACTCTTGAAGGACTTACAGAAGAGATGCTTGTAAGAATACTTACAGATCCAAAGAATGCTATTGTAAAACAGTATCAGAAACTGTTAGAGCTTGATGAAGTAAAACTTGAATTTACGGATGAAGCATTAAAAGCCATAGCAAAAAAAGCAATGGCAAAAGATACAGGAGCAAGAGCACTTCGTTCCATTATTGAAGAGTTTATGCTTGATATTATGTTTGAAATACCAAAAGATGATCACATTGGTACAGTAACAATTACAGACAAATACATTAATGGAACCGGAGGACCAATTATTGGAATGAGAGGTCAGGATTTAATAGAAGGATAATAAATACAAAACACAAAATACAAGTTATAATAATATAAGTTATAAAAAACAAGCTAAAAAAATACAAGCTATAAAATAATACAAGCTAAAAAAATACAAACTACATTGGGTTAATATGACACCTTTAAAGCAGATTTTGGTTGTTTACCATATTTACTTTGGAGAAATCATATAAGTTTGCACCGATGTAGCTTGTTTTATGTTGTAGAAAATGTTCCCTAATTACTATTACATAAAAATGTTCAATTGCGGTGTGTCATGTTATAGCTGGGTGCGCAAAGCGAGTTTGATATTCCACCCCTATGTGAAAAATCAAGTCCAAAGGGGTGGAAAAAGAGAAAAATCATTGAAATCAAAAAATGAAAATTGAAGATATTCCACCACTTATGTAAAATATCAAACTCAAAAGGGTGGAAAAAGAATAGAAATGATAAAAAAAGATGAAGGAATCGCATAAAAGACATATTGCATTCAATACAATATAATATAAAGAACTAAATATCATGGGAGATAATATGACGGAGTATGAGAGGAAAAACATATCAGGAGATAACAAGCCAGATTATGAAGAAGGAGTCGCATCAGAAGATGTTCCACCATATTATGTGAAAGGAATAATATCAGAAGATATTACACCAGATTGCAGAGAAAGAATAATGTCAGAAGAGTATGGCGATTTTATTGTGGAATTTGATGGAAGAGGGGAAAGTGCCCTCATGCAGTATAAGGATTATTGTCCACAGATTATTGGGGACAGATATTTTGTAGTACATGAAAAAATAGAAAATATAACAGATTATACAAAAAGGAATTATCCATATACTGCCATTCCAAAGTTGTATGGATTAATGGATACTACATCAGTGGCAGCAACAGGGGCTATCAGACTTCAAAATCAAACATCATTTGAATTGACAGGAAGAGGAGTTATTGTTGGGTTTATTGACACAGGAATTGATTACACAAAAGATATTTTTAAAAATCAAAGTGGACGAACACGTATTATAAATATATGGGATCAGACCAACAATCAGGGAAATACACCGGAAGGATTTTTGTACGGAACAGAATACAGTATGGAAGAGATTAATAATGCATTGGAAAGCAGTAATCCACAAAGTGTAGTAAATCATACAGACGAAAACGGTCATGGAACTTTTTTAGCAGGGGTAGCGTGTGGAGGCTATGATGAAAGACAGGATTTTATTGGAAGTGCCCCTGAAAGTCTCATTGCAATGGTAAAATTAAAACCCGCAAAAAAATATTTAAAAGAATACTATCTTGTGGAAAATAACGAGCCGGCATTTCAGGAAAATGATATTATGATGGCAGCGAATTATTTAAGAAGTCTTAGGATAAAATACGACATGCCATTGGTAATTGTGCTGGGACTTGGAAGCGCCAATGGAGATAGGGCAGGGGGAACACCTTGTGCCAGATATTTAAGTAACCTTGGGAAATACATTGGTCAAAGTGTGGTAGTTGCAACTGGAAATGAAAGCACAAAAAGACTACACTATCAGGGAAAAATATCAGAAAATCAGGTAGATGATGTAGAAATAAAAGTAGGGGAAGATGATAAAGGATTTGTAATGGAGCTATGGGCAAATTCTCCTGATTTGTTTTCGGTAGGTTTTACGTCACCCTTAGGGGAAAATGTACCAAGAATCCCACCAAGAAAAGGAACAAGGGAAAGGGTAAACTTTTTACTGGAAGGAACCACAATAGAAGTGTTTTATAAGTTGGTTGAGTTTGGCAGTGGAAAAGAACTTATATTTATACGAGTTATAAATCCATCTCCCGGGATTTGGACTATAAGGGTGTATGGAAGCAATATATTAAATGGGGAATTTAACATATGGACAAATTTAAGTCAGTATATGGTAGAAGATACATATTTTCTAAAACCAAATCCGGATACTACGTTGACAGTACCATCTAGTGGAGAAGGTGTGATTTCCATTGGTGGCTATGACAATTTTTCAAACAGTATTTATAGTTCATCAGGAAGAGGTTATACAATTGATGGAAGAGTGAAACCGGATATGGTGGCGCCTTCTGTAAATGTTTACGGACCGGCAACTGAAAGAGTGCAGGGGGGCTTCACGAAAAAAACAGGAACATCAGTAGGAACAGCTTTGACAGCAGGATGTGTTGCACAAATGTTTCAGTGGGGACTGGTAGAAGAAAATGATATTTACATGAATGGAATTTCTGTAAAAAATTATCTGATAAGAGGTGCATCAAGAGAAAGAGAAATTGATTATCCAAACAGACAGTGGGGATATGGCCAAGTTGACGTGTATAATAGTTTTCTGATTTTAACAAGAAGTTAGAAAGAAAGGGAGAAATGTTTCAGTAAGGAAACCTTTTCAAGCATTTTAAAACGTGTTAAGCATTTTAAAACGTTGATTTTTTTATTAATATATATTAGAATTATTTGGTTAGTGAAGTTGTTCACTGACCAAATTTTATTGTTAGGAGAAAAAAGATGAAATTATCAAAATTAGTGGGAGACAGATTTAAGGAAAGACCTGCAAGTTGTTTAATTGACAGTCATGCATTGATGGTTAGAGGAGGATATATCAAAAACGTAGCAAATGGTATTTACTCACAGTTCCCGCCGATGAAAAGAATTTCACAGAAAATAGAGGCAATTATCAGAGATGAAATGGATAAAATTGACGGACAGGAAGTTTTATTTCCTGTAGCACTTCCAGGTTCACTTTGGGAGGAGTCAGGCAGATATGAAAGCGTAGGCTCAGAGTTGTTAAGATTTACAGACAGAACAGGAAGCAAGATGGTTCTTGGTATGACTCATGAAGAGGCATCAGTACAGTTGGTTAGAGAATATGCCAACAGTTATGCAAAATATCCATTTATGATTTACCAGATTCAGACAAAGTTTAGAGATGAAGCAAGACCTCGTGCAGG
Source organism: uncultured Eubacterium sp. (assembly GCA_900550135.1). Lineage (GTDB taxonomy): Bacteria > Bacillota > Clostridia > Lachnospirales > Lachnospiraceae > Eubacterium_G. The sequence goes on along the minus strand of URQO01000032.1, from coordinate 825 downwards.
ACTTATACGTGTACGTGAATTTACAATGAAGGATGCTTATTCATTCCATACTTCACAGGAAGATTTGGAACAGTATTACCAGAAGTGCTATGATGCTTACAATCGTATTTTTGCAAGATGTGGTATCCCTGAAGTTGCAGTTGTTGCATCTGATTCAGGTATGATGGGTGGTAGCCTTTCACATGAGTATATGTTATTAACACCTGCAGGAGAGGACTCAATTGCTATATGTTCTGAATGTGGATACAGTGCCAATGTAGAAGCTGCACCAAGCATTATTGAAAATGAAAACAAACTTCCTAAAGAAGAAATGAAAGAAGTTGAGACACCAGGTGTGGGAACTATTGAAGATTTATGTCAGTTCTTAAATATTCCAGCTGAAAATACATGCAAGGCTGTAGTTTACCAGAGAAATGAAGACGACAGTTACATTGTTACATTTATCAGAGGCGACTTAGACATAAACGAAACAAAATTAGTTAATGCATTGGGATGTGACATTCACCCTGCTGAAATCACAGCAGATTGTGAATTAAATGCAGGATTTATCGGCCCTGTAGGTTTGTCAGACAAGATTACAGTATTATTTGACAACTCATTAAAGGGTGTAGACAATTTTGCAACAGGTGCAAACAAAGTAGACAGGCACTATGTTGGATTTAATATTGAAAGAGACTATGGACAGGTAGAATACATGGATCTGGCAAAGATTACTGAGGGTGGCATTTGCCCACATTGTGGAAAGCACACTATCAATATCTCAAGAGGTATTGAAGTTGGAAACATATTCCAGTTGGGTACAAAGTATTCAAAAGCAATGAATTT
>URQO01000031.1 GCA_900550135.1 uncultured Eubacterium sp. | reverse complement strand
GAAAAGTCAGTTGGCAATGCCAGGTAACAACTTTTGTAAATATTTTGACTATTGTTTTTTGTGTTAGTTTTGACTAACTATAGTTATAATACTCTAACTTTTATAAAAAAGCAAGTGCTTTTTACATTTTTTTCTGCAAAATTCATAGTCATTTTTGTAATTTAAATTTTGCTGTAAAACATATAGTATATTTTTATGTAATTAAAATACACTGTTATGCAAAAAAAGGATCATATCCAATCTGCTAATTATTGCTAACAGATATAAAGATATAATCCTTTTTAGTTATAATCGTGATTTGTGTATTTTATACAAATCATTTAATCTTCTTCAACATCCTTCATGCTGTTTAGTCCAATGGCAAGTGTTGATGCATTGTGTAACAGCGCTGATGTAGTAGGCTGTATCATGCCAAGAACTCCAAGTATAATCAAGCCACTGTTGAATCCTACTATTGTTCTGTAATTTTTATGAACCTTTTTCATAAGTTTTTTGCTTATTTTAATTAAAGTAACTATCTGTTCCAAATCCTGACCGTCAATTGTAATATCAGCAATTTCTCTTGCAACAGATGCGCCCTGATTCATGGCAATTCCAACATCAGCCTTTGACAATGCTGGAGAATCATTGATTCCATCTCCAATCATAATAACTGTGTGACCTTCTGATATTTCTTTTTCTACATATTCAGCCTTGTTTTCAGGTAGTACTTCTGAATAGTATTCATCTACACCTACTTTTTTTGCAATGGCTGAAGCTGTACGCTCACTGTCACCTGTCATCATGACTACTTTTTTGATGCCTGCTTTTTTAAGATGTCTGATAGTTGATGCTGCCTCTTCTCTAAGGGGATCCTCAATTAAAATAACTGCTGCCAGTTTATTTTCAATGGCAAGATACAAATGTGAATACTCACTAGGAAGTTTTTCAAACAACTCTTCCTTACCCGAAGGAATGGTACAATGTTCATCTTCCATTACAAAATGATAACTGCCAATAACAGCTCTTTTATTTGATATTGTTGTTGCGATTCCATGGGCCACAATATATTCAACTTCACTGTGAAGTTCTTCATGCACAAGATTTTTTTCAATTGCTTTGTTTACAACTGCATTGGCAATGGAATGTGGAAAATGTTCTTCCAGACATGCGGCAATTCTTAAAAGTTCATCTTTTGATTTGTCGCTAAACTGAACAACGTCAACTACTTCCGGCTCTGCCTTTGTAAGTGTGCCTGTTTTGTCAAATACAATAGTATCTGCCACTGCAACTTTCTCCAAAAATTTTCCACCCTTTACAGTGATATTGTGATTTCCAGCCTGTCTTATAGCCGCCAAAACGGACACCGGCATGGCAAGCTTTAATGCACATGAATAATCCACCATCAGAATAGATATTGCCTTTGTTGCATTTTTTGTAAGTAGATATGTAAGCAATGTTCCACCTAAAGAAGCCGGCACAAGCTTATCTGCCAAGTGCTCTGCCTTACCCTCAACAGAAGATTTTAACTTTTCTGATTCCTCTATCATGGTAACAATCTGGTCAAACTTTCCTGCGCCACCTGTCTTTTTAACCTGAAGACATATCTGTCCTTCTTCAATAACAGTTCCAGCATATACATAGCTTTCCTCTGTTTTTCTAACCGGTGTTGACTCTCCTGTCATGGAAGCCTGATTTACCATAGCCTCACCATCTACCACAACGCCATCAAAAGGAATAACTTCACCCATTCTGGCTATTACCACATCATCAACATTTACATCACCATATGAAATCTTTTCTTCTATTTCGCCTTTTTTTACCCACACAGTATCAATGTTTAGTGACATACTCTTTGCCAGGTCACTAACTGACTTCTTGTGAGTCCATTCTTCAAGGATTTCACCAATGCCAAGTAAAAACATAATTGAACCTGCTGTAGATGTGTCGTTTCTTACAATAGAAACACCTATGGCAGTAGCATCAAGCACTGGCACTTCAATCTTTCCTTTTGCAAGTACCTTTAAACCTTTTGCAATATATTTGCCGGCATTGTAAATAACCAATCCCATTTTTAAACATGATGGAAGAAAAGCTTTGTAGCCATAATGAAGTATTACTTTATGGATTATTTTTTCCTTGTAATACTGGTTCAACCGCCTTGTGGAATTTTCCAAATATGTTTCAGGAACCTGAACTATGCCATAGGCAAATGTCTGAAGCATCTTTAATACATCTTCTCTACCTGCCATGTAACATAGAACAACATCTCCGGTTCTGTCATACACTTTACAAGATGTAATGCTATCCTGCTTTTCAAAATAGTATTGTATAGTGTCGGCCTGTTTGTACGACATTTTTCCACTTGTAAAATGTACACGAATCCTTCCTTTTATTTCATGTTTGATTATAAATTTCATTATTCTGCACTTTCGTCGTCGTATACTACTTCTTCTGCTGCTCTTTCTTCATTTATCTGCTGTGCTTCAGCATATATATCTTCTGCATTTTCCTGAACAGAAGTAACTGTATCCATTACACAGTCCTTTGCTCTTAATACTGCTGCAGTACAGTTTGCATATACTTTCTTTGCATCCTTACTTGTTAAAACTTTGATGCCTGCTGTACCAAATAATGTACCTGCTGCAAACATTCCAACTTTTTTTAAAATATCCATTTCAAATTCCTCCTTGTCTTATATGGTTTTACCCTTTTATCCTACTACTTTTAGATTATTTTTCAATTATTTTTTTAACATTTCATATATTTTTCATTATTTAAATAAATATAATTTACAAATAAAGAAATTCTCCTAAAAATAAGCACTAATCATTATTTATACATGAAGAAACACAGGTGCATTGCCAACGGCAAAGGCACCTGTGTTAATTAAGAACTTTTTACATCTCTTCCTCATTTTTAATATTAAATTTATGATTCCGTTAAATTTCTGCACCAACGTCCACGTTTCAAAAAATAAGTAGCCACAACGATTTTTATAATATACGTTGCCTCTGTGCATAAATAAACTGTCTGTATTGGCAGGCTGGTCAGATGGGACACCAGCGTACTCATAAGAAATGGACCATACATCATAAACAATCCATCAATTGTAAGAACCGCTTTTACGTCTCCTCCTGCTCTTAATATATAATAAATAGTCTCACTATAGCCCTGTGTCCAGCTAAAGGCTGCCTTTGTTATAAGAAGTGTGGTGGACATGGCAAATACACTACCTGTCAGTGAGAACAACTTTGGAATATATCCTGCTGTAATAAATATAATCACCGAGCTGGAAATACTGGTTGTCAGGCAAATACATATAAGTCCTTTTGCCACACGTTTTGCCCTGTCCATATTATTTGTTCCAAGTATTTTTCCAATAACAATACCTGATGCCATTGAACATCCGAAATAAGCAACATTTATCAAATCATATACATTATCTACAACTGTAATGGCTGGAATATATGTTTCACTAACCAAACAGTAATTTCTAAATATAAGACTTAATGCTATTGCCCACAATCCTTCATTAAACATAAGCGGAATTGTTTTCTGTATAATTTTGATTTTTTTACTAAAGGACAATTTAACCTTTCTGTCCAGAAAGATTTCTTTTCCGTTGTTAAATACAAGTAATATTATAAAACTAATTGCAAACTCAATGTATCTTGACAATGTTGTGGCAATTGCCGCACCTTCAATTCCAAGTCTTGGCATTCCGAAGTTTCCATAAATAAATGTATAATTAAACAATACGTTTAAAGCTACCGATACCATACTTAATATCATTGGTATATTTTGTTTTTTAAACACTCTATAATACACTGCTGTAATCTGGGAAAGTGCAATTGGAATGTATGACCACCTTACAACGCTTATATATTTTATTCCATTGTCAACTATTTCCTGACTATTTACAAACAATCTGATAAAAACTTCCGGTGCAATAATCAATGCCACCACAAATACAGTTGCTATTACAAGACATACTTCCACTCCAAATTTGTATGCTTTCTTTGCAAGACCATACTGCTTTGCACCATAATACTGACTCATAAACATACTGATTCCACTGGATATTCCAAATATAAATAATGTATAAATCAAATATGTCTTGTTGGCTACTGTTACTGCACTAATGGCTTTGTCTGATATTTTTCCAACCATTATTGTATCACATATATTTAAAATGTTTCCTGATAACTGTTGGAGCATTATTGGAATTGCCAATAAAACAAATTCTTTTAATAATGCTCTTTTTCCTGTTCCCATAAATTACCTCTTCTCATGCTCTTCATTTGCTATATTTTTACAATCTCATTTTTAATTTTATAATCTCTTTTATTATATATACTATCAGTCTTTCTTTTAAAAAGCAAACCAATTTCGTTTTTTTGTGTACCATTTTATTCTTTTGTTCCAAAATTGGTATTATAAAAGTGCATTGCAAACTGAACTTTTTGTCTTTAACAATACACTTTTTCTTATTTATATTTTAATTCTTTTATTATGAATTATTTTTTTTATTTTAATTTTTTATTATAAGTTATTTTCTTATTTATGTTTTTATTGTGTTTATTTTCTCATAAACTCTTTTTCTTTTCCCGTTTTGCTATGCCTTCTTCTGCTATTTTGTAAACGCTTGCAACTATTGGTACTCCAATAAGCATACCTATAATTCCAAATAAACTGCCACCAAGAGTTACTGCTACTAATACCCATATTCCAGGCAATCCCAGAGAACTTCCCATGATTTTTGGATAAATTACGTTAGATTCAATCAACTGTATTAATAAAATAATAATAATAAATACTAATGCTTTCATTGGAGAATCAACTAAAATCATCAGTGCTCCAACACCTGTTCCAACATAAGCACCAACAACAGGAATAAGTGCCGTAAATCCAATAAGCGTTCCAATCATAAGGGCATATGGTAAACGGAATATCAGCATTGTTACAATACACATACTACCAAGAACCAACGCATCTATTAATTTTCCAATAATATATCCATGAAAACAATCATCAAATATGAAAATGTAATGCATGATTTTGTTATACCATTTTTCTTTCAATACAACTCTTAAAACTCTTTTACTTTGGAAAATCATGCTTTCCTTTCCTGTTAAAAAATACAGCGCAAAAATAATACCAAGTACAACTGTAACCGCAATGGATATAACAGAAGATGCCACTTCTGCAACTGTGTTTACAGCTCCACCTATTCCTGAGAACAACATTGTACTTATTTTTTCAACATAACTTTCCCATTTCATATTTTCAATTTTGTCTAAAGCTTCCGGTGAAACCATTTTTTGTATATACTTGTTTTCTGTAATATCATTTACAAGCTGTGGCAAACCTTTTACAAAAGTTTCTATACATCTTACCAATTCAGGAATAATCATATATATTAACAATGCTATTACTGCCAACACCATAATAATAGCTGCCACAAGACAAACCGGTCTTCTTGTTTTGTTTACAATATCTTTCTTACTATTTGGAAAATATCTTTTTTCCAAACCACTCATAAAAATATTGACCATATAAGCTATGGCCAGTCCTACCAATATAGGTGTAATTCCACTTAAGAATACACCAATCAGATCTCCTACCTTACTCCAATAATTTATACATAAAAATAATATAAATATACTTATTCCGACTTTAAAACATTGCTTCCATTCTATTTTCATAAATATACATTGTGTTGTTACACTTTCCCCTTTCATTACATATATCTATTATCTTAACACGATAGCCGGTTTATAACAAATAAAAAATTGTTAAGGAATTTCTTATTACATAAAAAACTCCCTGCCATAATGACAGGGAGCCTGAATGTATCTTTTATATTTTATAAGAATATATATTTCAAAATAAATAATACAGCTAAAACATATAATAATGGTTTAACTTTCTTACCTTTTCCACATACTAAGTTGATTAATACATATGAAATAATTCCTACAGAAATACCCTCTGAAATGCTATAGAATAATGGCATTGCGATTACGCAAAGGTAAGCTGGAATAGCTTCTGTTAAATTGTCATCTGTAAACTTAATATCTGTAATAGCTCCAAACATAAGGAATCCTACCATGATAAGTGCTGGAGCTGTAGCAAATGATGGAATTGTAATAAATAAAGGTGAGAAGATTACAGCTACTAAGAATAATAATCCTGTAACAACTGCTGTAAGACCTGTACGACCACCTTCAGCTACACCTGCTGATGATTCAACGAATGTTGTTGTTGTTGATGTACCAAGTACAGCACCTGCTGATGTTGCAATAGCATCTGATAAAAGTGCTGGTTTAATCTTTGGTAACTTTCCATTTTCATCAAGCATACCGGCCTTTGTGCTTACACCGATGATTGTTCCCAATGTATCAAATAAATCTACAAAAAGGAATGCAAACACAACAATAATAAAGTTTACAATACCAACTGCCTTGAAATCAAGGTTGAAGCACTGTCCAAATGTTTTTCCTAATGCTGAGAAATCAAAACTTACAAAATGTGTTGGAATAACTGAATATACTCCCTTTTCTACGTTAGGAACATATAATCCTACCAATTCACTGATAATTCCAAGAATCCATGTTGATACGATACCTATAAGAATTGATCCCTTAACTCTCTTAATATAAAGAATTGCAGTAATGAATACACCAATAACAGCTAATAATGCTGTAATTCCTGCTGTATGGAAATTCTGTGTAAAGTCTGTAATTGTAACAAGTGTTGAATCAGAATTCTGTACAAGTCCTGCATTCTGTAAACCAATGAAAGCAATAAATAAACCAATACCAACTGATACTGCCTTCTTAAGGTTAAATGGAATTGCATCAAAAATAGCTTCACGAACATTTGTTAATGAAAGAATTATGAAAATAATACCTTCAATAAATACTGCAAATAATGCTACCTGCCATGAGTATCCCATTTCACCACAAACTGTGTATGCAAAATATGCATTAAGTCCAAGACCTGCTGATAAAGCAAATGGAAGATTTGCCATAAAAGCCATACACATAGTACCAACAAATGATGCTAAACATGTTGCAATAAGGATGGCTTCCTTATCCATACCTGTATGATCACTTAAAATGTTTGGGTTTACAGCTAAAATATACGCCATAGTCATAAATGTTGTAAGACCCGCAATTACTTCTGTTTTTACAGAAGTGTCGTTCTGTTTGAGTTTAAATATTTTTTCTAACATTTTCCTCTTTCGTATAGCTGTGCTATACTTTCCTTTCTTATTATTTGCTCACGCCTTTCTATATTAACAGATTTTACAATTTTTTAACAGTATTTTTTAAATGTTTTTAAAAAATGAAAGTTTTTCTCATTTTTAAATAATATCATCTATGCTACATCCTACAGTGTCAGCTAAATATTTTCCTTTTACTTTTTCTAAAGCGACGTTTCTTATAGATTTGTTTTTTAAACAAATCTATAAGCACGCGGCATTCGTAGAATGCCGTGTGTAACATAAAAAGAGAGAAGGTTTCATTCGTGCAAGCACGATTCCACCTTCTCTCTTTTTATGTTTACGTCGCTTTACTCAAAGCTTCGCGTTTATTTGTCAGCTGTTGCTGCTTTTATTGCTGCTGTAAGCTGTGGTACAATCTTGTTTAAGTCGCCTACGATACCGTAATCAGCTACGTCAAAGATTGGAGCATCTTCGTCTTTGTTGATTGCAATAATAAGGTCTGATTCTTCCATACCGGCTACGTGCTGGATAGCACCTGAAATACCGATTGCAAAGTAAACCTGTGGACGAACTGTCTTACCTGTCTGTCCTACCTGTCTGTCAACTGGTAACCAGCCATTATCTGTTACTGCTCTTGAGCATGCAACTTCACCACCAAGAGCTTCTGCTAAATCTTCAAGAATCTTAAAGTTTTCAGCTGAACCAACACCACGTCCACCTGATACTAAAATCTTAGCGTCCATAATGTCAACTGTTTCTGTTACTGACTTAACAACTTCAAGAATTTCAACATATTTGCTGTTTTCTTCAAATCCAGGATTGAATTCGATAACTTCTGCCTTTGCGCCTGGCTTTGGATCAGCTTTTTCCATAACACCTGCACGTACTGTAGCCATCTGTGGTCTGTGATCAGGACATGCAATTGTAGCGATTGTGTTTCCACCGAACGCTGGACGTGTCATAAGTAACTGGTTGTGTTTCTGTTCTTTTCCAGGAATTGGGTTGATTGGGAAATCACCAATTTCAAGTAATGTACAGTCTGCTGTAAGACCTGTAGCTACTCTAGCTGAAACTGTTGGTCCTAAATCTCTACCAATTGCTGTTGCACCAACTAACATGATTTCTGGCTTGTATTCATTGATTACAGCTGTTAATGCATGTGCGTATGGTTCTGTTCTGTATGTTTCAAGTGCTGGATCATCAACAACGATAACCTTGTCTGCACCATATTCTGCTAACTGGTCAACAAGACCTTTAACATCTTTACCAAGAAGTACTGCTGTAACTTCTTCTCCTAATTTTTCTGCGAGTCTTCCTGCTTCTCCAAGTAATTCGAACGCGATTGGGCTTAATTCGTTATCTACCTGCTGAGCGAAGACAAATACGCCTTTATAATCTTCTAAATTAATGTTCTGCATAATTATAATCTCCTCTCTACTAAATAACGTGTTTTGTTAATAACTTGTCCATGATGTAATCAACTGCTTCGTCTGGTGAATCAGGTGTAACCTTTTCTCCAGCACCCTTACGAACCTTGTCTGAAGCCTTAGCAATCTTTGTAGGTGAACCCATAAGACCAAGGTCTCCATCGTTTACGTCTACTAAGTTTGCTCTACCCCAAGTTGTGATTTCAGCATCAACTGCATCAAAAATTCCACCTGGAGTCATATAACGAGGATCATTTAATTCTGAAAGAGCTGTAATAAGAACCGGCATCTTTGCTTTAATCATATGATGTCTGTCTTCATACTGTCTCTTAACGATTACGCTGTCTCCGTCAACTTCAATGCCTTCAGCATATGAAATAACAGGGATTCCAAGATGTTCAGCAATCTGTGGTCCAACCTGAGCTGTATCACCGTCGATAGCCTGACGTCCTGTAATGATAATGTCATAATCTTTGATATTTCTAATAGCACCAGCGATTGTTGTAGATGTAGCCCAAGTATCAGCACCACCTAAAACTCTGTCTGTTACTAAGATTCCGTTGTCAGCACCCATAGCCATAGCTTCACGAAGAACATCTTCAGCCTTTGGAAGACCCATTGTTAAAACTGTAACTTCAGCGCCATACTGATCTTTTAATCTAAGTGCTGCTTCAAGACCTGCTTTATCATCAGGATTCATAATTGTAAGCATAGCACCTCTATCTAATGTACCATCAGGGTTAAATTTAACTCCACCCTTTGTATCAGGTACCTGTTTTACACATACGATAATTTTCACGATTAGTACCTCCTATTACTTTAATAAGTTTGCAGAGATTACCATACGCTGAACTTCTGAAGTACCTTCGTAGATTTCTGTAATCTTAGCATCTCTCATCATTCTTTCAACGTCATATTCTCTGATATAACCATAACCACCGTGTAACTGAACAGCCTTAGTTGTAACTTCCATTGCAACTTCTGCTGCACATAATTTTGCCTGAGCAGCTTCAAAAGAATATGTCTTCTGAGTAGCTTTAGCCATAGCTGCTTTGTAAACAAGCATCTTAGCAGCTTCTACCTTAGTAGCCATGTCTGCTAACTGGAACTGTGTATTCTGGAACTGTCCGATTGCTCTACCGAACTGTTTTCTTTCCTTAACATATTCGATTGTTGTTTCTAAAGCACCTTCTGCAAGACCAAGAGCCTGTGCTGCAATACCAATACGTCCACCATCAAGTGTGTGCATAGCGATATTGAAACCTTTACCCTTCTTACCAAGTAAGTTTTCAGCTGGGATACGGCAATCTTCAAAGATTAATTCGTATGTAGCTGAACCACGGATACCCATCTTCTTTTCTTTTGTACCAAATGTAAATCCAGGTGTTCCTTTTTCAACGATGAATGCTGAAATTTCTTTCATCATTCTTCCACGCTTTTCAACTTTACCTGTTACAGCGATTACGATGTAAACGTCTGCATATTTACCATTTGTAATGAAGCACTTAGAACCGTTTAATACCCATTCATTTGTAGCTTCATCAAATACAGCCTTTGTCTGCTGTCCCTGTGCGTCTGTACCAGCACCAGGTTCTGTAAGACCGAAAGCTCCAAGTTTCTTACCACTTGCAAGATCAGGAACATATTTCTTCTTCTGATCTTCTGTACCGAATGTCATAATAGGATCGATACAAAGTGAAGTATGTGCAGATACGATAACACCTGTTGTACCACATACCTTTGATAATTCCTCAACACACATTACATATGTTAAAGGATCACATCCCTGTCCACCATATTCCTTTGGAACCGGTATACCAAGGAAACCATATTTTGCCATCTTTTCAACTGTCTCTACTGGAAACTGTTCATTTTCATCTGTTTCCTGAGCAAGAGGTTTAACTTCATTTTCAGCGAATTCTTTGAAAAGAGTTCTAGCCATTTCATGTTTTTTGCTTAAAGTAAAATCCATTTATCTTTCCTCCATATTTATTGTTTGCTCTAATTACTGAGCATCAACTGGTGTCTTTGTACGGTCTGGGTTATAAACATAGAATCCCTTACCTGATTTAACACCAAGGTTTCCACCTCTAACCATCTTACGGATTAATGGACATGCACGATATTTGCTATCTCCTGTCTCATTGTAAAGTACATCCATAATTGCAAGGCAGATATCTAAGCCAACGAAATCTCCTAATTCAAGAGGTCCCATTGGATGGTTAGCACCAAGTTTCATAGCAGCATCAATACCAGCGATATCTGAAACACCTTCCATCTTAATGAAAGCAGCTTCGTTAATCATTGGGATTAAGATTCTGTTTACTACAAATCCTGCAGCTTCGTTTACCTGTACAGGTGTCTTTCCAATTTCTTTTGAAATCTTGATAATTTCTGCTACTGTTTCGTCAGGTGTGTTTACGCCTGCGATAACTTCTACTAATTTCATTCTATCAGCAGGGTTGAAGAAATGCATACCAATCATAGGACGTGTAAGACCATTTCCGATTTCTGTGATAGAAAGTGATGATGTATTTGAAGCAAAGATACATTCAGGCTTACAAATCTTATCTAATTCACCGAATGTAGTTTTCTTAACTTCCATGTTTTCAAATGCAGCTTCAACGATTAAGTCGCAATCTGCACATAAGTCTTCTTTAAGACCTGGTGTAATGCTATCAAGAATACCATTAACCTGTTCCTGTGTCATTTTACCTTTTTCTACAAGTCTTGCATAACCTTTAGCAATCTTGTCTTTTCCGCCTTCAGCCCATTCCTGCTTGATGTCACATAAAGCAACTGTGAATCCATCAACCATTGCGAAAGCTTTTGCGATTCCCTGGCCCATTGTACCAGCACCGATAACTCCTACCTTCATCTTTTTTTCCTCCAAGATATTTTTTATTTTGTATCCACTAGGGTCATGTTCAGTAAATCAAACATGCCAATGTGGTTGTATACTGTAAATTATTTGTTCTTAAAAGGTACAACCTTTAATTTCTTTTCTTTGTCCTTTTCAAGGAAATTACCCATTCCTGCTTTTTGATCTTCTGTTTCAAAACAGCTTCCAAATAATTTTTCTTCAATAACAATTGCATCATCCATCTTTGCATCAAGACCGTCATTGATAGCTTTCTTACATGCTCTAACTGCAATCGGAGCCTGCTTTGCAATTGTTGCTGCCATCTTCTTTGCAGCATCTAATAATTCTTCCTGTGGATATACAGCATTTACAAGTCCAACTCTGTAAGCTTCATCAGCCTTGATGTTTCTAGCTGTATAAATCATCTGTTTTGCCATTCCAGGGCCAACTAATCTTGCAAGTCTCTGTGTTCCACCAAATCCTGGTGTAATTCCAAGACCTACTTCAGGCTGTCCAAAAATTGCATTTTCAGAACAAATTCTAATGTCACAGCTCATTGAAATTTCACATCCACCACCTAAAGCAAAACCATTTACTGCAGCGATTACAGGAATATCCAATGTTTCTAATTTTCTAAATACGTCATTTCCTTTTTTACCAAATGCTTCTCCTTCAGCCTTTGTTAATGTTGACATTTCTCCAATATCAGCACCTGCTACAAATGACTTTTCTCCTGCACCTGTTAAAACTAAAGCTCTTGTTTCATCAACATTAACAGCATCTAATGTAGCCTTTAATTCATCAAGAACCTGGCTGTTTAATGCATTTAATGCCTTTGGACGATTGATTGTGATAACACCAACATATCCGTCCTGTTCATAAGTAATAAATTCCATATCACTTCTCCTTAAAATGTAAAGTTATTTTTCATTAAGGAATCTTAAAATTCCCATTTTAAAAACACACGAAAAGCTGGCAGTATACGCCACCAGCTTTTTATGTATTCAATTAGTCTCTTTCAACGATTGTTGAGCAGCCCATTCCGCCACCGATACATAATGTGGCAAGACCCTTCTTAGCATCTCTCTTCTGCATTTCATGAAGTAATGTAACAAGGATACGGCAACCTGAAGCTCCTACTGGATGTCCAAGTGCAATAGCACCACCGTTTACGTTTACTTTGCTCATATCGAACTTTAAGTCTCTTGCAACTGCAACTGACTGTGCTGCAAAAGCTTCGTTTGCTTCGATTAAGTCCATATCATCAACTGTTAATCCAGTCTTTTCCATAACTTTTCTTGTTGAAGCAACTGGTCCAACACCCATAATTTCAGGTGCAACACCACCAAGTGCTCCTGCAACGAATGTAGCCATAGGTGTAACACCCAATTCTTTAGCTTTTTCTTCGCTCATAACTACAACTGCTGCTGCACCATCATTGATACCTGATGCATTTCCAGCTGTAACAACACCGTCCGGCTTTCCTGAACAGCATCTTAATTTGCTAAGTGATTCAGCTGTTGTTCCGGCTCTTGGTCCTTCATCTGTATCAACAACAATATCACCCTTTCTATTTTTAACTACTACAGGAACTATTTCGTCTTTGAACTTTCCTTCAGCCATAGCTTTTTCGCATTTCTGCTGTGAGTTTGCTGAGAATTCATCTAATTCTTCTCTTGAAATTCCCCACTGATCAGCTACGTTTTCTGCTGTAATCATCATATGATAATCATTGAATGCATCTGTTAAAGCATCGTTTACCATTGTATCGATGATTGTTCCATTGTTCATTCTGTAACCAAATCTTGCTTTTGGAAGTGCATATGGTGCCATTGACATGTTTTCCATACCACCGGCAACAACGATATCAGCATCTCCTGCTTTAATCATCTGTGCTGCCATGTTTACACAGTTAAGACCTGATCCACAAACAACGTTTACAGTAACTGCAGGAGTTTCAATAGGAAGACCTGCTTTGATTGAAGCCTGACGTGCTACGTTCTGACCAAGACCTGCCTGGATAACGCATCCCATGTATACGTGATCAACAGCGTCCTTTGGTACGCCAGCTCTTTTAAGAGCTTCTTCAATAACAATAGATCCTAAAACAGGTGCTGGAGTTGTGCTTAAAGCTCCACCCATTTTACCAATTGCTGTACGACATGCGCCTGCAATAACTACTTTTTTTGACATAATATTATTCCTCCATGTATATAAATTTTTTTAAAGGTTTTCAACTTTGTTATAATTTTAACAAATTCTATTTTCTTTGTCTAGTATAATAATTTATTTTTTTTGTGAATTAATCATATTTTTTCACTATACATCATACGTGTTCTGATTAAATGTATTGTTTTGATAATTTTGTTCCTGGGAATTTCCTCTGTTTGGTCCCATACACAATGCAACATACAGTTCAGTGTCTGTTAAACATACATAAGGATTGATAAACAATGTTCCAAGCAATCCACATGTTAATGTTGCAAGAATATACCATCCCAAAAATGATAAATCAAGAACAAATGTATCTGCTTTGTTTCCGTTCATCAGTCTTTTACTTCTGTCGAAAGCTTCCTTGTAACTCATATGTGGATTCTCAGCAAGTAAAAAAGGAATCATTCTATATTCATATCCTTTAACTATACCGGGGATAATAAACAATAGGCTCCAGAAAAACTGAAACAAATCTTTTAAAAACATAACTTTTACAATGTTCAGATAACCATATCTGAATCCGTCAGCCACCTGACCTAATGATGGATTTGTAATTCTGTTATTTAGCATCCATTTGTAACTGCCTACCTGTAAAGGTGCAAATATAAAAATTCTTATAGCAATGGAAATAAGTGCAATTATCAAAATAATCATTGCGAAAATTTTTATCTCATTTCCTGAAAAAATGTTTGTAAAATCATCCGCAAACTGATTTATATAATCTATGGCACTTTCATAACCTCCACTGATTTCACCACTCATCTGACTTTCATAATCTTTTGTAGTAAGTGTCTGACTTGTACTTATTCCATTGTAAAAATTACTTGTCAAATTAATTGTTGCTCCTGATGTAAAAGAAACAATCAGTGCCACCAACACTGCTGCCCAATAATTCTTTTGTAATATCTGTTTTGCTGATGTTTTTAACTCTGCTCTACTCCACATATACTCTCCTATTTAAAAAATTAAGCCCGCCAAAATCAAATCAGCGGACTTATTTTGTTTACTTTATTTAATCTCTACAAGCCATCCTTCAGGTGCTTCAATTCTGCCCATCTGGATACCTGTTAATGTATCATATAATTTCTTTGTGATAGGTCCCATTTCATCCATTCCACTTGGGAAGCAGATTTCTTCACCATGATTTACAATCTTTCCAACAGGTGAGATAACTGCTGCTGTACCACACAATCCACATTCTGCAAAATCTTTTACTTCATCGATGAACACTTCTCTTTCTTCAACTTCAAGTCCAAGATATTCTTTTGCAACATACATAATTGAACGACGTGTAATTGAAGGTAAAATGCTGTTTGACTTAGGAGTAACAACCTTGTTGTCTTTTGTTACAAAAATGAAGTTTGCTCCACCTGTTTCTTCAACCTTTGTTCTTGTTGCTGCATCAAGATACATGTTTTCATCAAAACCTTCCTGATGAGCAGTGACAATTGCATGTAAGCTCATTGCATAGTTAAGACCTGCTTTGATGTGTCCTGTACCATGAGGTGCTGCTCTATCAAAATCACTAACCTTAATTGTAATAGGTTTTGCACCACCTTTGAAGTAAGGTCCAACAGGTGTTGTAAGTACTCTGAACTGATATTCATCTGCAGGCTTTACACCGATAACTGATGAACTTGCAAACATATAAGGTCTTACATATAATGTAGCACCTGAACCATATGGTGGAACATATCCTGCATTTGCCTTTACTGTTTCCTTAATAGCTTCTACGAATTTATCTTCAGGGAATACAGGCATCTCAAGTCTTCTTGCTGAATCAGCAAAACGTGATGCGTTTAAATCAGGGCGGAATGTGACTATACGACCATCCTCTGTAGTATACGCCTTCATTCCTTCGAAAATAGTCTGAGCATACTGTAATACTCCGGCACATTCGTTAATGACTACGTTTGAATCCTCTGTGAGCTGTCCATCGTCCCACTTGCCATCTTTGAAATTTGCCACAAATCTTTTGTCTGTATCCACATAACCAAAACCAAGATTTGCCCAGTCAATATTCTTCTTATCCATCTTTTATTCCTCCGTGTTTTATAAAATGTCATAGGTATTACGCTATAAAGCAAGGGACAGCCAAAGCCGTCCCTTAAGCTTAACCTTTTTTTATTATAGCACTATTTCGGCTACGGTCAATAATTGTAATAATTTTTTGTTATGTACACATGTAAGACACTTTATTCTTCCATATACACTCAAACAGCTTATTATTTGTCCTTTGTACATAACATGCAATTTATTACTTATTTTCCCATATATAGTCATACATGGCATCATTTATGTCTGTATCATATAAATTGCCTGTATGTTCTTTTAATTTAAGCACTTTTCCATCATATAATGAAGGAAGTTTTATTGCTCCTGTTATATTCACACTGTTTTTAGTTGGCTGACAGAAAATGATATGATTATATCCATTTTTATCTGACTTATCTGAGTTTTTAGGGAAATATAATGTGTACTTCCACAAATTGCCACTTATCTTTTCACATGCTGAGGATTCACCAATAGAATACATGTATTCCATTGAGCCTTCATCATACATAATTGCATATAAATTTCCATTATTGTCCCAACTCTTTGGCATTTCAAAATAGATGGTTCTGTAGGATTTTTTATCTACGGGGTCCGTATTATAAACGGATTGTGCAATTTTCTCCTTTACACTTAAATATGTATAATTTTTGTTTCCTAAAGCTTCAAGGGTATTTTTACACTTGTCCGTAATTCTAAACTGCAGATATATGTTGTTTGCCTTTTTATCTGAACATGAAAATACAATTGTGCATTGTCCGTTTTTAGTACTGTTAAGATTGCCTTCTTTATAGTCTTTTATTATAGCTTTCTTTAAAATATACACATCTCCTACTGTTTTTTTCTTTTCATCTTTTTCATAATAAGTAAAATCAGCATCTTCATTTTCAAATGAAAAATCTTTTTTCAAGGATAATCCTACAAAATCAATATTACTATCCGGAATCATTTCAAGTTTCTCTGCATTGCTTTTATAATTTTCAAGTTTTTTCGCCAACTTCTTATCATACTTCCATATCTGATAATATCTGTTTACCATCTTTCCATTTTTCAATTTGTATGAAATTCTCAACGTTGAGTATGAATCATCTATAGTAATTTCCTGTTGATTCTTATGCTTTGCGTAAGTTATATGTTCAGAGTAATTAAAGGGATAAAAAGATTTTTTTACGGTTTTAGCCATGTCGATTGCACTTTTATGAGCACTAATTACCTGTTTTATTATGTCCTTATCAGCAATATAGATAGAATTGACATTTTTTCCATCAACATAAAACTCTGGGTCATCATTAATGTTTACCGCAACTTCCTTAACATCATTTTCGTCCGGAACATAGGTATCATATCCAAATGCACCTGTTGCAACAATAATTGTAAAAACCATAATTGTTACAATACCGGCTACTGCCGTAATCAATGTTCTTTTTATATTATGAAATCCTCTATTATAAATCAGATGCAAAATAAACATTGTAATAATTACACCAAGAATTGCTGCAATTGTAAACCACAAATATTGCTCTCTAATTGATGTCCCTGGCTGTAATATTGATGCAAATACCCATCCGGCGCCAAGTCCAACTGTAATTCCTGAAAAGAACTTGATAAAGTCCGTAACTACCACAAATACAACTGCATTTTGTGCTAGTTCTGCTTTTCTCTTCTTACTCATAACAAAGCATACCGCAAATGTTACTATCACAAACAAAATCCACCATATTACAAAAAATGTTATTTTTTCAACATTCACTGCAAATAACGCAAGCATCGGCGACAGTAAAAAGAATACATCTGATGTGCTGTCTATAATGGATGAATCCATTCCCGGAAGTAAGTTTCTTGGGAACATGTCAAACAGTAAAACGCAAATAGGATATATACAATTTATTGCCAAATAGCTGATTATCGCGTCTATATTTGAGCCACACATCAATGTTATCATTGCAAGAAATGATATGTTTGCTATAACAATAAGTGTAAGTAAAAGTACGATTTTGGTAATATGTATCTTTGTTTCAAAATCCGTTGCCATGAATATTCCCATTATTCCAACAATAATCTGTGGAACAACAACCTGAACTATTACATACAAATATCTTGAGAAAAACAGTTCTCTTTTGCTAAGTGGAAAACCTCCAAACAAATCCACGCATCTCTTGTTATGCATATATGAAAACAGTATCATCGAAAATACTACTGAAAACATTAGAACTACAAATGGATAAAATGTTGTAGCCAATGTTACAAGTATTGTATCCTGAATTTTGTATTCATTTGTCTGAGTGGCAAAAAATTCTCCAAGTGACGGAAATGTTACCAACAATATAAGCACGTATATTAACAATACTCCCCAATATTTTCTTAACGACCACTTAAGCATGTTGCTTATTTTCTGTTTTTGTGTATACTGCTTATTTTCCATAACCTACGCCCTCCATTTCGTTAATAAATACTTCCTCAAGGGTGGATGGCATTGCTTCAATAAAAGCAGGCTCTAAAGCATTTAACTGTTCCATTTTCTCTTCCAAATCTCCCTTTACCAACAATACATAATAATTTCCAACCTGACTGATAATCTCAGCGTTGATATTTTTAAACAACTGTCTGTCAATATCCCTGTTAAATGCAAGTTGAATTTTATGCATCTGATTTTTAAGCTGGTCTGTTTCTTCATTCTTAACTAGCTGTCCCTTATGCAGCAAAACAATCTTGTCACATATATCATCAATTTCCCTTAGATTGTGAGACGCTATAATACATGTCATGTTTCTATCAGTTACATTTTCAATAATTAAAGTTTTTAATGTCTTTCTTATAACCGGATCAAGTCCGTCGAATATTTCATCTAAAAGTAAGTATTTTGGTTTTGTTGAAAAGGCAAGAATAAGAGATGCCTGTCTTTGCATACCTTTACTCATATTGATAATTTTGTCCTTTGTTCCAATTGGAAACATTGAACACAATCTCATATATAGATTGTCATCCCATTCTGAGTAAAGGCCTTTGTATAGTGAAGCCATATTTTCCAATGTGCTGTCATTGAAAAAGTATGGATAATCTGAAATGTATGCAAATCTTTCTTTTATCTTTGGATTGTCAAATACATTTTCTCCATCTATAATCACTTCTCCTTCATCAGCCTGATATACTCCTGATATAGTCCTAAGCAATGTGCTTTTGCCACTGCCATTGCTACCTGCAAGGCCAAATATTGTTCCTTCTGATATATTACAGTCTAAATTGCATATGGCTACTGTCTTGTCAAATCTTTTAGTAACATTTTTTATTTCTATCAATTGTTATTTCCTCCCCTTAATACGTCATCAACCATTTCAGTTATTTCTTCTTTGGTAATTCCTTTTTTATATGCTTTATCAATGGATTCCTTTAATTCTTTTTTTGCTTCTATTTTTTCAGCTTCATTTTGGTTCAGTTTGTCAGATATAAAGCTGCCACGACCAACTGTGGAATATATATATCCATCGTTTTCTAACATCTTGTATGCTTTTTGAACTGTATTTGGATTGATGCCAAGTTCTGTTGCCAAAGTTCTAACCGGCGGCAACTTTGTATTGCTCTTAAACACGCCTAATGATACAAGCCTTACAACATCATCGTAAAGTTGCTGATATACCGGTGTTCTTGAGCTAAAATTTACAGTAAGCATTCATTTCCTCCTTTATGCATATTGTACTACTTTGACTAATACAATGTGATTATAAAATAAAAACAGTTGAATTGTCAACTGTTTCTATTTTATATAAATTTTTTTCTTTATTCTGCATCACATTGAGTTCTAAATTATCTTATCATAATATTAATTCCACTTTTCAAGGAATTGTTCTTCGCTTATGATTTCAACACCAAGTTCTTTTGCTTTTTTATTTTTTGAAGAATTTGACATTACATCATTGTTGATTAAATAATTTGTCTTGGATGTAACTGAGCCTGTTACCTTTCCACCTCTTTTTTCAATATATTCCTTAACTTCATTTCTGTTGTTAAAATGGTTTACACTACCTGTTACCACAAAATTAAGGCCTTCCATATTTTGTTCAGTGCCGTCATCCTCTGTCTTTAAGATAGATACCTGTTCCAATAAATTGTTAAGTTTTTCATTATTGTTTTCATCAGAAAAATATTCTGTAAATTTTTCTGCCATAATGTCTCCAATACCATCTATTTCCACAAGTTGCTCCACTGTAGCCTTCCTTATTTTGTCCAAATCATCAGAGAAATGTTTGCATATTAATTTGGCATTGGCCGTTCCAATATTAGAAATGCCAAGACTGTATATTAATCTGTGAAGTTCAACTTGTCTTGCTTTATCCAAAGACTCCATCAGATTGTCATAAGATTTTCTTCCAAATCCTGGAGTGTTTACAATTTCATCTTCATATCTGTTCAATTTAAAAATATCAGCAAACTCATGAATATAACCTGCATCTATAAATTTTTCCAAAGTTTCTTCTGACAAACCATCTATATTCATAGCATTTCTTGATACAAATAATGTATAAAGTTTTACATGTTTTGCCGGACACTGTTTGTTTGTACAATACAATGTTTTCACACCATTTTCATTTTTAATTTCAGTATTTTCTCCACATGCAGGACATATCTTTGGAATATTTCTAACTCCTGATTTTGTAAGATTTTCAGAAATCTGTGGAATGATCATATTAGCCTTGTAGACTTTAATTTCATCTCCTTCTCCAAGGCTTAACTCTTCCATAATGCTGATGTTGTGTACGCTGGCTCTTGAAACAGTGGTACCCTCAAGTTCTACCGGCTCAAACACTGCCACCGGATTAATCAGTCCTGTACGGCTCGGACTCCATTCGATATATTTAAGAACTGTTTTTGCCTGTTCGTCTTCCCACTTAAATGCAATACCGTTTCGTGGGAATTTTGCTGTAGTGCCTAAAGATAATCCATATGCAATATCGTCATACATTAACACAAGACCATCTGATGGGTAATCATATGTTTTAATTTTTTCAGCAAAATAATGAACCATTTCTTCCATATTTGAATCAGTAACAACCTTTCTTTCAACTACTTCAAAGCCCTGCCCATCAAGCCATTCAAACTGCTTTTCTATTGAATTTTCAAAATCTACATTATCTGCACTTATTAACGCAAATGCAATAAAGTTTACATTTCTTTTTGCAGTAATTTCACTATTTAACTGTCTTACAGAACCTGAGCACAAATTTCTTGGATTCTTATATTTGGATTCTGAATCTTCAATTTCCTTATTTATTTGTTCAAAATCTGAATACTTTATAATTGCCTCCCCACGAAGAGTAAGATTTCCTTTATATGGTATTGTAAGTGGTATATTTTTAAAGGTCTTTGCATTGTTTGTAATAACTTCACCGATTTGACCATTTCCTCTGGTTACTGCTTTAATAAGACTTCCATTTGCATAAGTAAGAACTACTGTCAATCCGTCAAGTTTCCATGACAAAAGACTCTTTCTATTTCCTGAGAAATCTACCAGTGCAGCAACATCCTTTGTTTTATCCAAAGATAACATTGGTCTTTCATGCTGTTCTTTTGGAAGTTCACTTACAACTTGATACCCTACATTTACAGTGGGGCTGTTGGCAAGAACCATACCTGTTTCCTCTTCAAGTTTTACCAATTCATCATACAGGCCATCGTACTCAAAATTGGTCATAATTTCATTTGCATCCTGATAATATGCCTTGCTTGCTTTATTTAATGTATCTACTAATTCTTTAATTCTGTCTGTTTTATTCACTGCCATCCCTCTCTTTTTTACT
>URQO01000030.1 GCA_900550135.1 uncultured Eubacterium sp. | reverse complement strand
GCGACCACCGAGATCTACACTCTTTCCCTACACGACGCTCTTCCGATCTTGTAGCTTCTGTTTCAACTTCTGCTGAAGTTTCCTCTACGTCATCTTCATCAGGAAGTAAAGCTTTCATGCTTAAACTAATCTTCTTTTCTTCTTCGTTAAAGTCAACAATCTTAGCTTCGATTTCCTGTCCGATTTTCAATTCATCAGCAGGTTTTTCAACATGATGTTTTGCAATCTGTGAAACATGAAGTAATGCATCAACACCTGGTTCAATTTCAACAAATGCACCAAAATCTGTCATTCTTGCAACTTTACCTGTTACAATTGCGCCAACTGCAAATCTCTCACTTGCATTAGCCCAAGGATTTGTATTCTCGAATTTAAGACTAAGGGCAATCTTATCACCATTGATATCCTTAATAAAAGTTGTAACTTTGTCGCCAACCTTGAATAACTTTCTTGGATTACCAACTCTACCCCATGACATTTCTGAGATATGTAATAATCCGTCAGCACCACCAATATCGACAAATGCGCCAAAATCTACCACACTCTTCACAACACCTTCAACAGTATCACCAACATTGATTCTTTCGAATAATGCTTTCTTTGCTGCTTCTTTTTCAGCAACAACTAACTGTTTTCTGTCACCAATAATACGTCTTCTTCTTGGATCAAATTCTGTTACAACAAATTCGATTTCCTGATTTAAATATTTTTCTAAATCTCTTTCGAAAACATCTGATACAAGACTTGCAGGAATAAATACTCTTCCTCCTTCAACGTCTACACTCAAACCACCTTTTAAAATCTGTACAACTGGTGCTTTAAGAACTTCTTTGTTTTCAAAAGCTTCTTTAATTTTCTCATTTGCTTTCTCTGCAGCAAGTCTCTTGTAAGATAAAGCAACCTGACCTTCGCCATCGTTAACTTTGAGAACTTTTACTGTCAGTTCATCGCCTACTGAAATTACAGTTGTCAGATCTACCGATGTGTTAGAGTATTCATCTCTTGTAAGAATACCATCAGCCTTATATCCAACGTTAAGTACTGCATAGTCCTCTCTTACACTGATTACCTTTCCTTCAAGAACTTCACCATTGTGAATAGTCTTGAATGATTCATCCAACATTTGTTCAAAACTCATCTCTGACATTAAGAACGACCTCCTCAATAATTTTCTTTGGGGTAGATGCCCCTGCTGTAATACCTATAGACTTCAATGATTCAACTTTAGGCAAATTCAAATCTTTTACTGTCTGAACGAAAAATGTGTTTTTACACTGGCTTTTGCAAATATCATAAAGCTTTTGTGTATTAGAACTGTTTTTTCCTCCAATAACAATCATCGCATCAACTTCTGATGTTATTTCTTTAGTTTCAACTTGTCTTAAGTGTGTTGCATTGCAAATCGTATTTACAACATTTATATCATAACCCTTTTTATTTATAATTTCAACTAAATATTTAAATTTATTGTAGTTAAATGTCGTTTGTGAAACTATACATAGGCTTGAATTTTTAAAGTTTTCTATTTTAGCAATATCTTTTTCTTCATTTATAACTATGACATCCCCAACAACCCAGCCTTTTATACCTTCAACTTCCGGGTGATTGTCATTGCCAATTATAATAATTTTCTTTCCTTTTTTACTTTCTTCCTTTACGATATTATGGATTTTTTTAACAAAAGGACAAGTTGCATCTACAATACGTAAATTCTGTTCTTCTATTATGTCATAAATTTTTTTTGGAACACCATGGGAACGTATAATTACAGTTCCATCAGACAATTTTTTAAGTTCTTCCACGGAATTGATAACCATAACTCCTTTTTCTTCTAAATCTCTGACTACTTCTTCATTATGAATAATCGGACCAAATGTATATATCCTGCCAGTATTTTTTTCAATTTCTGAATATACACTTTCCACAGCTTTTTCAACACCAAAGCAAAAGCCTGCACTTTTTGCCACTATTACTTCCATAAATTTCTCCACGCTATTGTATTTACTTTATTTGTTAACTAATTTTATAATTTCACTTACTACTGTATCAATATCCATATGTGATGAATCAATTAAAACAGCATCATCTGCCTGAACAAGCGGTGATATTTCTCTATGCATGTCTCGATAATCTCTATCTTTTATATCCTTTTCGATTTCATCTATATCACATACCTGACCTTTTTCTACAAGTTCCTTATAACGTCTTGTTGCTCTTGTTCTTGAACTGGCAGTTAAATAAATTTTCAAATCTGCATTTGGAAGTACAGCACTTCCTATATCTCTTCCATCCATTACAACTTCATTTGTTTTTGCAAGTTCCTGTTGCATGTTTACAAGAATTTTTCTAACAGGTGAATACACTGCAATTGCACTTGTCATATTTCCAATAACTTCCTGTCTGATTTCTGTACTAACGTCTTCGCCGTTTAAAAACACTTTTTGTGTTCCATTTTCATATGCCAATGTAACTTTAACATTTTGACATTTTTTTACAACAGATGCTTCATCATCCTGTGATATGTTGTCTCTAAAACATGCAAGTGCCATTGTTCTATACATTGCACCTGTGTCTACATAAATAAATCCTAATTTTTTTGCTACAATTTTTGCTATTGTACTTTTTCCGGCTCCTGCCGGTCCGTCTATTGCTATATTATACATATTGTCCTCCCTAATATATTAATATATACTGCTTCCTGCTAAATACCCTGTACTCCAGGCGATTTGTAAATTATATCCACCTGTTTTAGCATCTATATCAAGCACTTCACCAACAAAATATACCCCTTGAACTTTCTTTGATTCCATTGTTTTTGGGTTTATTTCTTTAATCGAAATGCCACCTCTTGTAATAATTGCCTCATTAAATCCTCTTGTTCCTGTAACAGTAAGGGGAATATTTTTAATTGTTTTTACAAGATTGAGCCTTTCTTCTTTCGTTATCTCATGAACTTTCTTGTAAGGGTCAATTCCGCTTAAAGTAATAACAGGTTCAATAATTTTTCTAGGTAAAAGTTTGTCTAATGAATTGTTAAAATTCCTGTTTATATTTTCTTCAAAATCTTTGAGAATTCTTTTATCTAAAGTTTCAAAATCCAAAGCCGGCTTTAAATCAATATAGCATTTAAAGTCGTGGTCTTTTAATTTGTCACAAATATAACAGCTTGCAGATAAAACAAGTGGTCCACTTATTCCGAAATGAGTAAATATCATTTCACCCTGTTCATTATAATACTCTTCGCCTTTTTCATCTACCACTTTTAAATTAACATTTTTCAAAGAAAGTCCCTGTAGATTTTTGCACATTTCTTCTTTTATATTAAGTGGTACAAGAGATGGATAAGTTTTATTTACATTCAAATTAAAACTTTTAGCAAATTTATATCCGTCTCCTGTTGAACCTGTAGACTGATATGACATTCCTCCTGTTGCAACAATACAATAGTCCCCTATATGTTTTTTGCCCTTTTTATCTATAACTGACATCTTGTCATCATTTTTTTCAATTTTATTAATTTCAGTGTTTAAATATATTTTTACGCCAATATCTTTCAACATTTTATTCAAAGCCCATATAACATCAGATGATTTATCACTTTCAGGGAAAACTCTGTTTCCACGTTCAATTTTAGTTTTCACACCTGTATTTTCCAACATATTGCAAATATCTTCACTATTAAAATTGTTATATGCACTATACAGGAATTTTTCATTTTTTAAAATATTTGAAAAATGATTTTCTATATCAGATGCATTTGTAATGTTACATCTGCCTTTTCCTGTAATAAAAATCTTCTTTCCTACCCTGTCATTTTTTTCAAATATTTCAACCTGATTTCCATTATAAGCCGCAGCAATTCCCGCCATCATTCCGGCAGCTCCGGCTCCTATAATCAATACTTTACTCATATTGTTTTCCTTATTTCTATATTTATAGAAAAAGCACTCTATGTTCTCATTTCTAAAATTTTAGAACATAGAGTGTTTATTTTTCCTATTTAAAACTATACTTTAATCACTAATTATACAGGATAAGCACCGTTTTCTTTGTCTGCCACTGATGGATCAACTTTTGTCTGCTGAGCTTCTCTGTACTCGAAAAAGTCTTTTGCAACCTGTGGGAATAAAGCATAAGTTAATACATCTTCATCCTGTTGTTTCCACTGAGCACACTCTTTTTCAAATTTATCAAGTGATGGTTCAAGCAAATCTGCAGGTCTGCATGTAATAGGTTCTTCATCACCAATAGCTTTCTTCTGTATTTCTTCGTTAAATGGTTTAACTGTCTGGCCATATTTTCCTGCAAGAAGATCTTTTGCCTGCTGGTTAATCATCTTGTATCTTTCGCCCATAACTACGTTAAGAACAGCCTGTGTACCAACAATCTGGCTTGATGGTGTAACAAGTGGTGGTTCACCAAAGTCTTTACGAACTCTAGGAACTTCTTCTAACACCTGATCAAACTTATCAGCTGCACCCATTTCATCTAACTGTGAAACAAGGTTTGAAAGCATACCACCAGGTACCTGATAAAGAAGAGTATTAATATTAACACCCATAACCTTTGGATTTAATAATCCATTTGCCAAACATTCTTCTCTGTATGGTTTAAAGTAATCAGCTACTTCTTTTAATAACTTCTGATCTAAACCTGTATCATATGGTGTTCCCTTAAATGTTTCAACCATAACTTCTGTTGCAGGCTGAGATGTTCCCATTGAGAATGGTGAAATTGCTGTATCGATAATATCACATCCAGCTTCAACAGCCTTCATATATGTCATAGCCGCAACACCTGATGTGTAATGTGTATGAAGATCAATTGGAATATCTGTACCTTCTCTTAAAGCCTGTACCAATTCTGTAGCTTTGTAAGGTGTAAGAAGTCCAGCCATATCCTTAATACAAAGAGAATTTGCACCCATGTCCTCTATTCTCTTAGCTGTATCTTTCCAATAATCAAGTGTATAAGCATCACCTAATGTATATGATAAAGCAATCTGAGCATGACCATTTTCTTTGTTTGCAGCTTTAACAGCTGTTTCTAAGTTTCTTAAATCATTTAAGCAGTCAAAAATTCTAATAATATCGATACCATTAGCAATTGACTTCTGAACAAAATATTCTACAACATCATCTGAATAATGACTATAACCTAAAATATTCTGTCCTCTAAAAAGCATCTGAAGCTTTGTATTTTTAAATCCATCTCTTAATTTTCTTAATCTTTCCCATGGATCTTCTTTTAAAAATCTAAGTGAAGCATCAAAAGTTGCACCACCCCAGCATTCTACAGCATGATATCCAACCTTATCCATTGTTTCAATGATAGGAAGCATTTCTTCTGTAGGCATTCTAGTAGCAATTAATGACTGATGAGCATCACGTAATATTGTTTCAGTAATTTTTACTGGTCTTTTTTCTGCCATTTTATTTTCCTCCAAATATTGTTAACTGTGTAAATCTATTAGATTCCAAATATAGCCATAAATGTACCGGCAGCTACTGCAGTACCGATAACACCTGCTACGTTTGGTCCCATTGCATGCATCAACAAAAAGTTTGTAGGATCAGCTTCAGATCCAACTTTTTGTGAAACTCTTGCCGCCATTGGTACCGCCGATACACCGGCTGAACCAATTAAAGGATTTACTTTTCCGCCTGTAACAAGGCACATTAACTTACCAAACAATACACCTGCGGCTGTACCAACGGCAAAAGCAACCAATCCTAAAATAACAATCTTGATTGTTGAAACATTTAAGAATGCTTCTGCTGAAGTTGTTGCACCAACACTTGTACCAAGTAAGATAACTACAATGTACATTAATGCGTTACTTGCAGTCTCAGTTAACTGTTTAACAACACCTGATTCTCTGAATAAGTTACCTAACATAAGCATACCAACAAGTGGAGCTGTAGTTGGTAAAATCATAACTACTACAATTGTAACGATAATAGGGAATAAGATTTTTTCTAACTTTGTAACAGGTCTAAGCTGTTCCATTTTGATTGTTCTTTCCCTTTTTGTTGTTAATAATTTCATAATTGGTGGCTGAATAATAGGAACTAATGCCATATATGAATATGCAGCCACGGCAATCGGTCCAAGTAAATCTGTCTGTCCCAATTTACCGGCAAGGAAAATTGATGTAGGACCATCTGCACCACCGATAATTGAAATGGCTGCTGCCGATTTTCCACCAAATCCCATAAAAATTGCCAAAAAGTATGCTGAATATATACCAAACTGTGCTGCGGCTCCAAGTAAAAAACTCTTTGGATTTGCAATAAGCGGACCAAAGTCTGTCATAGCACCTACACCCATAAATATAAGCGATGGTAAAATACTCCACTCATCAAGAACATAGAAATAGTGAAGTAATCCACCTGTTTCATCACCTACAGGTGCTTTTATAATGTCCGGATACATATTTACCAATAGCATACCAAAAGCAATAGGAACCAAAAGTAATGGTTCGTATTCTTTCTTTATTGCTAAATATAGGAAAACACATGCAACTACAATCATAATATAATTACCATAAGAAAGATTAAAAAATGCAGTCTGATGTACAAGATTTCCTAATGTATCTAAGATATTCATTTGTTACCTCCAGTTTAAATTAACCAACTAGTTTAATGTTGCAATAACTGCGCCTGCTTCAAATGAATCACCTACGCCAAATGCAACGCTTGCAACTGTTCCATCTTCTGGAGCAACTACAGAATTTTCCATTTTCATTGCTTCAAATACCATAATAGTATCACCCTTCTTAACTGCTGTTCCAGGGTTTGCACTAATTGATAAAACCTTACCAGGCATTGGAGCTGTAACTTTAATGCTTCCTTCACTTCCACTTGCTACAGGAGCAGCCTTTGCTGGTGCTGCTTTTGCAGGTGCAGGAGCTGCCTTTACAGGTGTGCTAGGTGTAGCACCTGTTTCTTCTACAGTAACATCATATACGTTACCATTTACTGTTATTGTATAACTTTTCATTTTAAAATTCCTCCTAAATATACATAAGTAATTTATCTTCTTCTAATTGATCTGACAACAAAACTGTCTGTTGAAGTGTTTTCACTTGATGCAATTGCTGCAGCAATAACAGCAATCAGTTCTGTATCATCTGTAAGATTTTCTTCTGTAGTAACTGTTTCCTGTGGCTTCTTATTATCCAAAACAGTTTCTGTTGATTTCTTCTTTGCTTTTGCTTCTGTAATCTTAGGTATGATTTTAAAGCATGAAATAAGCAAACTAATAAAAATAAGAACGGCAAATACTGTGCCCATACCCATTAAAGTATTTACAGTTGCATCTGCCATAGTAGCGCCTTCTGCATCAGGCTGACCAAACTCAATAGATGTAGCCTGTGGTCCTAATGTATTAAACAAAGATATATGCATTATCATCTTTAAATCTTTATTTTTGAAATGAACCATTGTTGTTGCATCAATTGTACCATCTTCATTGTCTGTTACACTGATTTTGTCTGCATCATAGCTTTTGAAAGCACCACATGAGTCATCCCCAACAGCTTTTGCAAAATTTTCAAACATATCAGTTGAAGTACTATTAATTTCACCGATATACTGTAATTCATCAGAAGTACATTCACCTATCTGAGAAATACCATTTGTAACATAGTTTTCAAACAATGATTTAATTGTCGCCATATTTATTTTTCCATCTGCAAATGTTTTCTGATCTGCTTTTGAAAGTGTTGTTGTTTCTTCTGTTCCCTGACCACTTAAATCATAAGTCTGATCTGCAAAAACACTTACACTTGAAAATATAAGACATACAAGCAATGAAGCAAGAGAAATCGCAAAACGTAATTTTTTTACAATCTTCATAATATCCTCCTACTGTCTTTTAGTATATAACATTTCAAATGCACCAATAATGTACTTTCTTGCATCAATCGGTTCAATAATATTGTCAATATATCCTCTTGAAGCTGCTTTTGTTATGTCTCCCTGAAGTGCAGCATATTCAGCTGTCTTTTCACCAATAACTGTTGAATCTTCTTCAATTTCCTTTGCATACATAATCTTTGCAGCAGCTGCAGCATCCATCATTCCCACTTTTGCAGTTGGAAGAGCGAATACCATATCTGCTCCTGTTGCTTTACTGTTCATAGTAATATATGCACTACCAAAAGCTTCCCCTGTAATAACATTTACTTTTGGAACTGTTGCACTTGCGAATGCATATGTTAATTTAGCTGTAGCTTTTGCACCACGTTTTTCCTGACACTTACATGTCTTAAATCCTGTTGCATTTGTCAATGTCAAAACAGGAATTGAAAAATCGTCACAGAAATATACAAACTCAGCTGCTTTTTCACAACCATTTGCTGTAAGCTTTGGTTCATATTCTGCTACAACATTCATGTCATCATCATATACTTTTGTTCTATTTGCGATTACACCAACTGTTGCTCCGTTTAATTTAATAAATGCAGTAAGCATTTCAGGTGCATAGTTTTCTTTAACTTCAACAACAAACCCGTCATCAGATAGAGCCTGTATACCAAGTTTTGTATCTTCTAACCCTGCATCAAATCCTGTTGCTGCTCTGTTTAAATCATCTGTGCATTCAGCAATAACTTCATCTTCATAATTTGATGGTAAAATTGAGACTAAGTTAATGATACCTGAAATGATATCTGATTCTGTTCCTACAAAATCAACATTTCCTGCTTCTTCACTCTGGAATTTTGCAGATGCTGTATCACATACTTCTTTTCTGTTTTCATCAATTGCATTAGGTGAGTTAACAAACAACTGTGCCTTTTCACTTTCCATAAATGTAAAGTCTGAAAGGTTTGCCATAATACTTAACGCCCCGCCACAGTTACCAAAAACTGCTGTAATCTGTGGAATAATTCCTGAAGCTTCTGTCTGTTTCATATAGATGTTTCCAAAGGCTTCAAGTCCATCTACTGATTCCTGCAATCTAAGACCGTTACTGTCAACAAGTCCAATAACAGGTGCTCCCATTTTAAGAGCCATATCGTAAATGTTTGCAATCTTCTTAGCATGCATTTCACCTACAGAACCACCAAGTACTGATGAATCCTGGCTAAACACATAAACTAATCTTCCATTGATTAAACCATATCCGGTAATAACACCGTCTGATGGAGTATCAATAGCTTTGATGTTGAAATCTGTACTTCTAGCTGTAACTAATGCTCCAATTTCAACAAAACTGTTTTCATCAAGAACAGATTCAATTCTTGCTCTTGCTGAACTTTTCGCTGATGTACTCATAATCAGTCCTCCATTATATTAATAAAGTATTGCATAGTAAAAGCCAATGACAAATCTGCCAATGGCTTTACTAGTGTTTGCAAAAAACAACCACTTTTTCGCCTTCTATAGAGTAACACTTTTCATGTCAAATATCAATTTATTTTTTCAATAAATTTCCAGGCAAAAACTTAATTATATTATGCTGTTTTTATTCTATTTTTAATCCATTCACTGTTGATTGGTTTAAAATCTTCAGTCTCAAAATAAACATTGTACCAAACAAGAAAAACATATACAGTCCAAATACGTCTACTGTTGTCCGCTTTTCCTGCTCTATGTTCTTCCATAAGTTTAACCAAAATATCTGTATTAAAGAACTTTTTAGCAGCATCTGAAGTAAGTGTATTTAAAACTTTATTATAATACTTATCTTCTTTTAACCATACTCTGATTGGTACAGGGAAACCTAATTTCTTTTTATTGGCTGTTTTTTCAGGAATATGTCTCTTTGCTGCAATTCTGAAAGCTCTCTTTGTAGCTTCTTCATTGCATCTGAAATCAATTGGTAATGTTTTTGCATATTTAAATACCTCTACATCAAGGAACGGAACTCTTGATTCCAGGCAATGTGCCATGCTCATTTTGTCAGCCTTTAATAATATATCTCCCTGTAGCCAGAAATTTGTATCAATATACTGCATCTTTGCTATATCATTCAAGTGTGTAACCTTTTTGTATGTCGATGCTACAATTTCCTGTGGCGATTTATGTGTTAAATGTGTTTTTAGTAATTTTTCTCTATCTTTTACAGAAAACATATTTGCATTTCCAATAAATCTTTCTTCAACCGTTTTGCTACCACGAATAATAAAATCCCTACCCTTAATATCCGGCATAACACTTGCTACTTTTGCAAGACCTTTTCTAATGCATCTTGGTATTTTCTGATACCCCTTAAGAGACAATGGCTCATGGTAAATATTGTATCCGCCAAAGAACTCATCTGCACCTTCACCTGATAAAACAACTTTAATCTGTTTTGCAGCAAGTTGGTCTACAAAATAAAGTGCGATACATGATGGATCAGCCAGTGGTTCATCCATATAATACATAACTGTCGAAATAGAGTCAAAATATTCATCACTGTCTATTGTCTTACTGTAGTTTTCTTTTCCAAGCTCTTCACAAAGTCCTTCTGCATAACGTATTTCATTATATTTGCTCTGTTTATCTAAAAATCCTACTGTAAAAGTTTTTGTTCCCGGGAATTCAGATACAACATAACTTGAATCAACACCACTTGATAAAAGCGATCCAACTTCTACGTCGGCAATCATATGGGCATCAACGGTATTATGAACTACGTCTTCAATTTTTGAAACTGTTTCTTCCAAATCTCCACTTTCCTTTGGTTCCATCATTGGATCAAAATATCTTTCAATCTGAATTTCACCGTTCTTTAATACCATAAAATGTCCTGCTGGTAATTTGTATACTCCTTTAAAGAAACATTCTGGTAATACTGAATATTGAAAACTTAAATATTGTTCTAAAGCATCAGTATTTACTTCTTTTTTAAATCCGGGAAACTCCAAAATTGCTTTTATTTCAGATGAAAATACTAATGTATTGTTTACATTTGCATAATAAAAAGGCTTAATACCGAAATGGTCTCTTGCACAAAATGCTGTTTTGTTTTTGCTATCCCAAATTACAAAAGCAAACATACCTCTTAATTTTTGTACCATTTCAGTGCCATACTCTTCATAAGCATGTATCAGGCATTCTGTATCTGAATCATTAGCAAATACATGTCCTTTTTCAATCAATTCTTTTCTTATATCAAGATGATTGTATATCTCACCATTAAACACAATTGAAATATCTCCTGTTTCATTGTACATAGGCTGTGCACCGTGACTTAAATCAATAATACTTAATCTTCTATGTCCAAGTGCTGCATGCTCATCAACATACATACCTTCATCATCAGGTCCTCTGTGAGCAATTTTGTCCATCATTTTCTTTAATATATTTTTGCTGTCTTTAACTTCTCCTATAAAGCCACAAATTCCACACATACTAATATCTCTCTTTCATTGTTTTTTATAATACTTTTTTTACTTCATCTTCGTTTATTATTTCTTTTATCAGAACACGTTCATCCATTGGATGTTTCACGCCTTTTATTTCCTGATAATCTTCATGTCCTTTTCCTGCAAGAACAATAACATCACCATCTTTTGCATGTAAAATTGCATATCTGATAGCGTCCTTTCTGTCAGGGACAGTAACATATGCGCCATCAGCCTTATGCACACCCACTAAAATATCTTTTATAATGTCCATAGGTTCTTCAAACCTTGGATTATCTGAAGTGACAATGGTAAAATCTGCAAGTTTTGATGAAACTTCACCCATTTCAAAACGTCTGTCTTTTGATCTGTTTCCTCCACATCCAAACACTGTAACCAATCGCTTTGGATTATATTCTTTAAGACTTGTAAGAAGACTCTCCAAACTCATGGCATTGTGGGCATAATCAATCATCAGAGTAAATCTTTTTGAAACCGGAATAATTTCAACTCTTCCTTTTACTCTTACATCAAGAAGTCCCTGCTTAATTGCTTCCTCATCATCTGTAAAATGACTACAAATTGCAATGGCACAAAGTGAATTGTATACACTAAAATTACCTGGTACATGAATTTCTACAGGGAAATTCATTTTACCACTTAATTTATATGAAACACAAAGGCATCCCGGCTTTGTAAACAGATTGATGTCTGATGCCTTAAAATCATAATCTCCGTTAAC
Source organism: uncultured Eubacterium sp. (assembly GCA_900550135.1). GTDB lineage: Bacteria > Bacillota > Clostridia > Lachnospirales > Lachnospiraceae > Eubacterium_G. The sequence goes on along the minus strand of URQO01000030.1, from coordinate 10,056 downwards.
ACCAAAGGTTTCAATGTCACATGTATGTCCTTCTAAAACCTGTTCAATATAATCAGCATCCATGTTAACAATACCGTGTTTACACTGCTTTAACAACATACTTTTGCAGTGAAGATAATCGTTAAAGTCTTTATGCTCATTTGGTCCGATATGATCCGGTTCAATGTTTGTAAAAATACCATAATCAAATGTAAATCCACTGACTCTATGAAGCATAAGCCCCTGAGAAGACACTTCCATAACAACACATTTGCATCCTTTTTCAACCATTTTAGCAAATGTTTCCTGAACAACATATGATTCAGGTGTTGTATTTTTTGCCGGAATTGTTTCATCACCGATTATTGTCTCTATTGTGCCAATAAGTCCTGTTTTTATTCCGACACTTTCCAATACCTGTCTTACCATATATGTAGTTGTAGTTTTCCCTTTTGTTCCTGTAATACCTACAGTAATTAATTTTTCTGCCGGATGTCCGAAATATGCAGCTGACATATAAGCAAGTGCAAAACGTGTATCATCTACCAAAATAACAGTCACACCATCAGGAGCTGTTACTTCTTCCATAACCACCACAGCTTTTGCACCTTTTTTTGCTACATCATCTACAAACTTGTGACCGTCAAAGCCTGCACCTTTTATGCATACAAACACATCTTCTTTTTCTACTTTTCTGGAATCATTTTGCAAATGGTTTACATTGATTCCATCATCTCCTGATAAAACCTTATACTGGAGATTTTCTAACATATCTTTTAAAATCATTTTCTCACACTTTCTGTAAAAATTCTAAATCTGCATTTTATATAAATTGTAAAACTATATTTCGTATAAATTATATATTCACATCTTATATAAATTGTAAATCAATATTATAAAATCTGTATCTTTTATGCAAACTACAAATCCACGTCAATATTTCCCGTAAACGAAATTCTGGCAGGACCTGTCATATACACTGTATCCGATTCTTGATCATACTCAATAACAAGATTTCCTCCAAGCAATTGAACTGTTACTTTATTGTCTGTAAGATTGTTCAAAACACAGGCAACAACGCAGGCACAGGCACCGGTTCCACATGCTAATGTTTCACCTGAACCACGCTCCCATACACGCATCTTAATATTTTGTCTGTCTATAATCTGAACAAACTCTGTATTGACCCTGTCTGGAAAAATTTCGTTATTTTCAAACTTAGGTCCAATGTGTTCAATATCCAAACTATCGGTATTATCTATAAAAGTAACAGCATGTGGATTTCCCATAGATACACATGTAATATTGAAATCTGTTCCGTCAATACTAACAGACTTATTTATCATCTGTTCATCAGGGCAAATTACAGGCACAGTTTTTGCAGTAATACATGGTGTGCCCATGTTAACACGTACTGTTTTAACCTTTCCATCTTTTACATTAAGCTTTAATGTTTTGATTCCGGATAATGTTTCTACAGTAATAGTTGTTTTGTCAGTCATCTTGTAATCATAAACATATTTGGCAACGCAACGAATCCCATTTCCACACATCTTTCCTTCTGAACCATCTGCATTGTACATATTCATTCTGAAATCTGCGACATCAGAAGGATTGATAACAATCAGTCCATCTGAGCCAATACCAAAGTGTCTGTCACTTACAAACTCTGAAAGTTTACCTGGATTTTTTATATTATTTTCAAAGCCGTTGACATACACATAATCATTGCCACAGCCTTCCATTTTTGTAAATTCCATAATGCCTCCTAAATCATAATGATTATAATTTGTAGTACATATTTTTCTAAAATGTGATATACACAAATTTCTTTTAAATATAACATATTTACACCTATAAATAAAGTAATTATTGTAATATAAACTTATTAAAGATTTTTCTTAAACAATAAAAGAAATCATACTTTTCCACTTTCTCTTTTGCTATTATTTTATTATTTTTTATTTTTTTATTATTTATCCAAATCTCCACATCACCTATTTTTTCTTTGTTATGGATTGGAAAACTATAATTAATTATAGTTTTTATTTGTATTTTATCTGTTTTCTTGATTAAAAAATCTGTTTTTCCTTTCATTGTGGCTTTTATGGATTTTTTGTTGCCACCGTAAATATTAACATTAATATTTTTTCTTGTTAAAATATTTTTGTAATAACAGTTTTCTTTTCCAAAATTTATCAGTTTTCTTGTATCTTTCCACTTAAAGCCTTTGTTTGGTGGCCATCCGGAGCCAAGTACGCAACTTACAAATGTTCTTTTACCTTTTTTCCATGCGCCAACAAAACAATAACCTGCCTTTGAAGTAAAACCTGTTTTTATACCAATGGCATTATTATCCATTGTAAGAAAAGCATCTTTGTTACTTGTCTGCATGTTTCTTCCTGATGTAATTTCATTAAAAGAATATGCAGGTGTATTTGTTATTTCTAGAAACTCTTTATTTTTGATAGCATATGCTCCCAGTTTTGCCATGTCATATGCTGTTGAATAATGACCGGTTGCATCTAATCCATTAGGTGTTACGAAATGCGAACTGTTCATGCCAATCTCTTTTGCTTTTTTATTCATCATATCTGAAAAATTTTCCACACTTCCGGCCACGGCTTCAGCAACAGTAACTGCCACATCATTAAAAGATTCAAGCATCATTGCATATAACAAATCTTTCAATCTATATTCTTCCCCTACTCTTTCATTCATTTTTACTTTAGGCATTGTTGTTGCCTTCTTCGAAACCTTAACAATCTGATTTGTATCTGCATTTTCTAATGCAACGATACATGTCATAATTTTTGTTGTACTTGCCATAGCCATTTTCATATTGGCATTTTTTTCAAAAAGAGTACGTCCTGAATCACCATCAATTAATACAGCTGATTTTGCTATAATGTCTTTATCATTTAGTGTAGAGGAAATACCCTTTGATTTTGCAAATCTATTTAAACAATTTGACATTGCAAATATATTTTGTTTATTAGATGCTATACAACATATTATCGTAATTATAATTAAAACAGTGCGAAATCTTTTTTTCATATATCTCTTCATTATTTTCTTTATACTTTTCCCCATCATAAAATCTTTATATTATATGTTTTACTACTATCAATAATACAAAAGACATTGAAATCCTCTGACTTCAATGTCTTTTAATTAATCATTTGATTGTAAAGTTACTTCTTCTTCTGCCTCGTGTTTAAACTCTTCAATCATATCAGCTGTAACAATTGGAAGTGAATCTGATGATTCCACACCAAATCTTCTTAAAAACTCTTCTGTTGTTCCAAACAAAAGTGGACGACCCGGTGTATCCATTCTTCCAACCTCTTCAACAAGCATATATTCTACCAATTTGTTTACTGCGAAATCAGATTTTACCCCTCTAATTCTCTCAATCTCTGACTTTGTAATAGGTTGTTTGTAAGCTATAATAGACAAAGTTTCCATTAATACATCAGTAAGCACCTGACGTTTTGGTTGTTTGGCAACCTTAATTAATGCCTCATACATTTCAGGTTTTGTACACATCTGATATGCACCATCTAGTTCTATTATTTTAATGCCTCTATCTTCACTTTCAAGGTCTTTCTGTATTTCTTTTACAATCTTTTTTACCTGTGCAGTTGTCAGTTCAAGAGCATTTGCTATTTTTTTAATTTCAACTGATTCGCCCATTGTAAAAAGAATTGCTTCTATTTGTGCTTTGTAATTTTGTTCCATAATACCTCTTATTCTATTGAGTCAATATAAATATCACCAAATGTATTATCCTGATGAACCTCAATTTCTCCTATTTTTATTAATTCTAAAATTGCTAAAAATGAAACTATAACTTCAACTTTACTTTTAGATTGTTCCAAAAGTTGCTTAAAACTACATTTTTTTCTTTTTTTAATTGTTGTTGATACATATTCTATCTTATCAGGAAGACTAACTTCTTCCATTTCAATTTTTCCAAATTTACTTCTAACAGGATCAATCTTGTCAACCTGTCTTTTTAGTACCATTTGAAAAATATCATTAAGTTTGGACAAATCTACATCTTTTAATAAATCATCCAAATCTACCGGTTGCTGATACTTACTTACATCATCTGGTATGGTGGGTTCTTTATACAATGATTTTCCCGCATAAAGCTGCATGTCACGAAGTTCTGTGGCTGCATACTTATACATCTTGTATTCTATCAGTTTCTCAACCAATTCAGCTCTTGGATCAATTTCTTCACCATTTTCGTCAACTTCTTTCGGAAGAAGCATTTTACTTTTAATATCTATAAGAGTTGCTGCCATAACCAGAAATTCGCTGGCAAGATCTAAATCGTCTTTTGGCATTTTACTTACATAATCAAGATATTGCTCTGTAATTGTAACGATAGGTATGTCATATATATCGACTTTATTTTTTTCAATTAAATGTAAAAGCAAATCAAGGGGACCTTCAAATGCTTCCAACTTTACTTCTAATTCCATATGTTTTCTCCCTTTCGTACACAATTCTTAATTTTACAAAAAATAAAATCTTTTTTCAATAGTAATATTTTTTAAGTTAGTTGCACAAATGCTTTAAGCATTTTTAAAAATGTAAATCTATAATTTGCTTTTTCAACTTTTTCAACTGCCCTGATTTTAGATTCACCAATCATTTTCGAACCGATATAGTATTTTACATTTCCTACAACCTGACCTTTATCTATAGGAGCAGTATTTTTTTTATTAAAAAATACCTTTTTTCTTATTTTAGACAAATCTTTATTATTTGTATCAACATGGGAAAATCCATCGTTTTTTACAGAAATTTTTTCTTTTTCCCCATTTAAAATATTTATAGAGATTCTTTTATTGTCATTATCTTTGTAAACTTTACAGTTTGAGAACCCATATTTTATAAGTTGTTCTGCCATTTGAAATCTTATCTTATAATCAGGTGCCGCCATAATCACTGCAATCATAGTTACATTATCTTTTGTTGCAACTGTAGATACGCAATATTTAGCTTTTGATGTACTTCCTGTTTTTAAACCTTTTACATATTTGTTTGTTTTCAAAAGTTTATTTGTGTTTGACAGCATAAACTCTTTTTCACCTTTGTCTGTTTTATGTGTAAAAGGCTCCATCCATATTGTAGAATATTTAAATATTTCAGGATATTTCGTAATAAGTTCTCTTGACATTATTGCCACATCTTTTGCTGAAGTATAGTGTTCATCCGAATCTGTAAGACCGCAACAATCCTTAAAATTTGTGTCATTCATTTTAAGTTTTTTAGCACGTTTATTCATTCTCTTTACAAACTGTTCTTCTGACCCTGATATATGTTCAGCCATAGTCACTGAAGCATCATTTCCTGACGCAATAATTATACATTTAATCAAAGTTTCTACTGTTTGTTGTTCTCCTTCTTCTAAGAAAACCTGAGAACCACCCATACTTTTTGCATAAGCACTGGTTGTTGCTACATCACTTAATTTAAGTTTACCACTATGTATTTCATCAAATATCAAAATAAGTGTCATTATTTTCGTGATACTTGCAGGGCTTAATTTTTGGGTTTCATTTTGTGACTTTATAATCTTACCTGACGATGCCTCCATTAATACATAAGATTTTGCACTTATTTTGTCCTGTTTTTCATCTTTATTTTCAGTTCCACAAACACAATGGCTAAAAATCAACGTAATCATAAGTATAATACATATAATTCTTTTCATAAAAAAGCTCCATTACCCTTTTAATATATTGTAATGGAGCGAAAAAATTTATATGCTATTTTTTAATATTTTAAGTTGTTTTATCAACTTATTTTGAATTTGTTTGTCTATTTGATATTCTTTCCTGACTTTTTATTGTTTTTCTTCGTCTTTTTGGTCGTCTTAGTTTTTACATTTATTTTACTTTTTTGTTTTAACTCTCTATCACTAAATGTATAAGATTCTGTCTTCGACAATACATGATCATCAGAATTTTGCTGATATACAGACAATTTGTCTCCTGATTTCAACTCGCAATCCTTGATACATAATGTATTCGGATCAATGTATTCAGTATCCTGTTTTTCGTCATTTATATAAACCTTACTATAACTTGTAAAGTGCTTTCCATAAACATAAACCGTTCCATCTTCATCATACATTGGTGTGACAGAATTGACTTGTACATCATTTAATCCAAATTTTATGTCAGTACGTTTATATGGATTTTCACCGGCTGATGCATATTTGTCACCGTAAAGCAAGTCATATGCTATATTCTTTAAACCATCCTGATAAGACTTGCTATCATCATTTTTATGAATCTGAGTATATTTTTCAATTGCTCCTGAATTCATATTAAGTCCACCGAGAATTTTTGCCTGAAGTTGGTATGCCTCAATATCTTCATTCTTGTAGTAATCATTTTTAAAATTAGACCATATAACGTACTGAGTCTGATATACATCACCATTGGTCAAATCTTCTCCTGATAATCCAAAACTTGGAAGATGATCTCCATACATAACAAGTATTGTATCCTCGTCAAACTTGCTTAATGTTTTTGTAAGTTTTCCAATGAACCTATCCATTTCTTTTGTTTCCATTGCATAATACTGATACTTATTCTTCGTATCCTCATCATCAACACCAGACACTTTTATTGGATACTTTCCATCATAATCTGTTGGATAACTTCCATGTCCCTGAACAGAAATTGTATAAATAAAATCCTGATTTTTTGTGGATTTCAACGCTTCCATAATGTATTTTGTAAGGAACTTGTCCTTTGCCCAGTTCATTGGTGTAAATTCATCAATATTCATATTTTCAATGGATGTAAATGTATCATAACCTAAATTTGCAAATACATTGTTCCTTCCATAAAAAGTTGCAGTATTGTTATGAATTGCATGAGCAGAATATCCATACTCTTTTAAGTTGTAACATATACTCTCACAAGTATTATCAACCAATACAGTCTTGAAAGGATATTCTCCAGGTCCAAAGAAGTCAAGGTTGATACCTGTCATAACTTCAAATTCAGTATTAACTGTTCCTGCACCAACAATTGGAACATTTAAATAGCCACTAGGATAATTCTTTATCAATTTTTCATAGTTTGGCACAGGATTTTTTGACAACTTAACACCTTTTAACTTATTCATATCGAAAAATGATTCAAGTTGCAAGAAAATAATGTTTGGCTTTTTCTTTGCCTTACTAAGCTTTTCTCCATCTTTTTTCACAATTTTTTTAATTGAATCATTTGAATATGAATTTGGCTTGTTAATTCCTGTATTAATCAAACTATTTGTAAAGCAATATACAAATCCATAATCATAGTATGAAACTCTTAATTCACCAAACTTCATAGAAATAAGATTTGCCCCTATTCCAAGAGAAATGGACCCTAAACCAATTGCCCAAATAATCGCTATTCCCAAAACATTTCTTACATATTTTATTTTATGATTAACCTTTGGGGCCTTAAAGAACATAAGTACCAAAAGTCCAATTACGATAATTAATGCAATCACTACCAAAACAACCTGCAATGCAGAAAAATACTTATCCAAAACACCAAATGCACTGTCAACCATTAAAAAATCAACTGACGTAAGCGGTGTAACTCTGTTAGATAATAATACTGCATTTGCAATACCAAGAATAATCCAAATTGCAGAAAATAAGGTAAGTCCCCAAAATCTTCTTTGCATTAGCAACGTAAAGGAAAGTGTCATCAGCACTATCATTGAACTGCAAAGAAATACATATGGCGAACCTATAAGAAAATATATTCCTTTAAGTAATGAACCTCTTGCAAGGGATTCAATAATCAGATTGATCAATAAAGCAGTAATTATATACATATATATAATGTGCTTGTTGTATGTTTTCTTGAAAAAGGCTCTCATTGTTTTATAATTCTTTTTTATTTGTTTGCTTTTTTCACTTTCTTTGATTTTATTTATTTTTAATCTTATAAACTCTAATTTCTTTTTTATTTTATCTATCATATTTCCTCCAGAATACAAATCATTCTTAAATATAATCACTACACAATAATACAACAAATATTATTTTTTTCAAGTATGCATATATTTTCACACTTTAAACTGTTGAATTATATCATATTTATGATATACTTTATTTTAGCATAAAAACATTACAAAACAAAAGGAGAATATTATGGGAAGCACTTTTTTTAGAAAATTGCCTACACCTTTGGAAATCAAGACTATGTATCCGGTTCCTGAAAGTGTAGAACTTCAAAAACAAAAAAACGATAAAGAAATTAGAGATATATTTACTGGAGCAAGCGACAAGTTTGCCGTTATAATTGGGCCTTGTTCAGCAGACAACCAGGATGCTGTGGAAGATTATACAAACAGACTTGCAAAAGTTCAGGAGCAGGTAAAAGATAAGTTATTTATTATTCCACGTGTTTACACAAACAAACCTCGTACAACCGGTAAAGGATACAAAGGTATGTTACATCAGCCTGATCCAGAAAAGAAGCCTGATCTGTTACAGGGGCTTATTACAATCCGTCAAATGTTTTTAAAAATTATGGAAGATACAAAATTTCCAATTGCTGATGAGATGCTCTATCCTGAAAATGCAAGGTATTTTTCAGACGTTTTATCTTATGTAGCAATCGGTGCCCGTTCTGTTGAAAATCAGCAGCATCGTTTAACATCCAGTGGTTTAGATATTCCTGTTGGAATGAAAAATCCAACAAGTGGTGATATTTCAATTATGTTAAACTCAATTGAAGCAGCACAGTCCCCTCATTCATTTTTATATAGAGGATGGGATGTTCAAACAGAAGGCAACGATTTGGCTCATGCTATTTTACGTGGTGCCGTAAATCAATATGGTTCATGCATACCAAACTATCACTATGAAGATATGGTTAATTTATATGATGCTTATATAAAAAAAGGATTTGCCAATCCTGCATTGGTTGTTGACTGTAACCATTCAAATTCTAACAAGCAGTATATTGAACAGATTAGAATAGCAAAAGAAATCATGCACAACCGTAAACATTCAAATGACTTAAAAGGTTTTGTTAAGGGCTTAATGATTGAAAGCTATATTGAAGGTGGCAATCAGCCTGTTGATGGTCACTGCTACGGTAAATCTATTACCGATCCTTGTCTTGGTTGGGAAGATACGGAAAGATTATTGTTTACAATTGCTGAAGAGGCATAAACTTATTTTATAAGACGGTATAACAGATTTTTCTGTTTTTAAAAATAAGTCTTTAATCGGAAATAATCCATTAAAGACTTATTTTTATTTTCTATAATAATAACAAGAATATGTTTAATATACTAATAACATGACAATAATTACACTTATTACCTGATTTTTGTCTTTCCATCCTTCACATGCGCATATACTTCTCTAACCCTTCTATTTGTCTGAGTCATATAAATCTGAGTTGTAGAAATATCTGAATGTCCTAACATCTCCTGTACATCCTTTAAATCGGCTCCATTTTCAACAAGATGTGCTGCAAAAGAATGACGTAATGTATGAGGAGTTAAATCTGTTTTGATTCCCGCTTTTTTCCCATAAGACTTTATAAGTTTCCAAAATCCCTGTCTACTCATTTCTTTTCCGGAACAGTTTGGATACAATACATTACTTGTTTTGTTTGCGCCAAGCAGACTTTCTCTTGCATTATTAAGATATGCAACCATAGCCTCTTTAGCTTCTAAAGTAAACGGAATCTTCCTGTCCTTCTTTCTATCATGGCACACTACATATTCCATATTAATATTTACATCATCAAGTTTTAAAGTAATCAACTCAGTTACCCTCATACCTGTTGCATATAATAACTCCAACATTGATTTATCTCTAAGCTCTTTAGGTGTATTTTTTGATGGTTGTTTCAGTAATGCATCAACTTCTCTAATACTTAAAATTTCCGGTACCTTTTTTATTATCTTAGGTGATTTAAGATTTAATGCAATATTATCCTCTATAAGTCCTTTGTCGCACAAAAAACCAAAGAAAGCCTTTATTGATGCTACACTTCTTGAAATTGTTGTCGGAGCTCTTCCAATGTC
>URQO01000029.1 GCA_900550135.1 uncultured Eubacterium sp. | reverse complement strand
CTGGCAGGTACAATTCCAGCCATACCTACTACCATTGTCAATGATAAAGCAACGGCAGTAAACTTTTTGAATAAATTCTTTCTCATTTATACATCCTCCTAAAAAAATTCATTACTTACAGTATACTCTTTTTAACTGTCTTTTTCAATACCAAGATGGTCATACGCAAATGTTGTTGCCACCCTTCCTCTAGGTGTTCTTTGAATAAAACCATTTTGGATAAGATAAGGCTCATATACATCCTCTAATGTGCCCGAATCCTCACCTAATGCAGCAGCTAAAGTATCAATTCCAACAGGACCACCCTGAAACTTGTAAATAATTGTATCAAGGATACTTCTATCTCCTTTATCAAGCCCCATTTTGTCAACTTCAAGCATATCCAGTGCCTCACATGCCACATCATATGTTATAACACCATCGTATTTGACCTGTGCATAATCTCTTACTCTTTTAAGCAATCTGTTTGCAAGTCTTGGTGTTCCACGTGATCTTCTTGCCATTTCGACTGCACCTTTATCATCAGTTTTTACTCCTAATAAATTTGATGACCTTAATATAATCTGCTTTAATTCATCCACGTTATAAAACTCTAATTTGTTAATTACACCAAATCTGTCACGAAGCGGTGCTGTTAAAAGTCCTGCTCTTGTAGTTGCTCCAACCAGAGTAAAAGGTGGTAAATCAAGTCTGATTGACCTTGCCGTCTGACCTTTTCCAATCATAATATCGATGGAATAATCTTCCATTGCAGGATAAAGAACCTCTTCCACCTGTCTGTTTAATCTATGTATTTCATCAATAAATAAAATATCATTTTCAGATAAATTGTTTAATATTGCCGCCATTTCTCCAGGCTTTTCAATGGCCGGACCTGATGTAATTTTGATATTTACACCCATTTCATTTGCAATAATTGTAGAAAGCGTTGTTTTACCAAGTCCCGGAGGTCCATAAAAAAGCACATGGTCAAGTGGCTCATTTCTTGACTTTGCCGCCTCTATAAAAATCTTAAGATTTTCTTTTGCTTTTGTCTGTCCAACATAATCCTGTAACATAGAAGGCCTGAGACCTTTTTCAACAACAATATCTTCTGATGCCATTTCTGTTTGTATAATTCTTTTATTCATGTTTCATTCCTTGTTTTATTTTCTGTTTTAAACTTCTTATATTTTTTAATACTCTGCTGTAAAAAAACTATATTATTTTTTAATACTCTGCTGTAAAAAATTTTATATTATATTTTTTAAAGCTAATTTTAATATATCTTCCACATCCATATTCTCATCAACTGATATTTTCTTTACTGCATTGAAGGATTCTGTTTTTGAATATCCAAGAGCAATAAGTGCATCAATTGCATCTGACTGTATTGAGTTGTCAGAAGAAATAGCTTCACTTGATACTTCAAGCATTTCTTCCAAATCTATCTTGTCTTTTAACTCTATAATAATACGTTGAGCAGTTTTTGCTCCTATTCCCTGGGCTTTTGAAATAGCCTTTGCATCTCCTGAAATAATTGCCATCTGTAAATTATTTTCAGGAAGAGCTGATAATATTGCAAGTCCGCCTTTTGGACCAACACCACTAACAGAGATAAGTTTTTTAAACATCTCAAGTTCATTTTTGGACAGAAATCCAAAAAGCTGCATGGCATCCTCTTTTACATGTAAATATGTATAAATCTTTATTTCTTCTCCCTGTCCCAAAGCCTCTGTAGCACTTTGACTCATCAATACATTGTAGCCCATATTATTGTTTTCTATAATAACTTTGTCATGCTCCACCGTATCAATAACGCCCTTTATATATGAAATCATATAAGTTTCTCCTATAAATTTTAATTACGGGCAGACAGAACAAACGTTTACCCTTTCTATATAATAACATAGTTTACTGTTTTTGCAAGTAAAAAGGCTATTATTATACACCAATACATAATTTATTTACTTGTACATTTTTTAGTTTCATATTATTATTTTATTCTGTAAGTACATTAGTATTTTTACTATGATCTGTCAGCCATAATCATAAATTTATACAAAATTAGAAAGGTGAAATCATGTCAAAAAAATATTTATTTTTAATTATATGTATTTTTTCCATAACACTGCTATTTGGATGTTCAAAGAATGAAACAAACACATCTCCAAGAACATATACACATTTCTCTTTTGATACTGTTTGTAACATTACTATTTATGGAAATAAAACTGACACTGAACAAAATATTATAAATGATATCTTTAAGAAAATGGATTACTACGATAATTTATTTGATAAATACGATAAAGATAGTGAAACTTCAAAAATAAATAATGCAAAATCTTATGTTGTCGTAAATGATGACACTTTGAATATTATAAAGAAAAGTCTGTATTATTCAAAAATATCTAATGGTGCTTTTGATATTACAATTTCACCTGTTACTGATTTATGGGACATAAAAAACAGAAAAACTGTTCCTGCAGAAAATAAAATTAGAGATACATTGTCCTTTGTTAATTATAAAAACATAAAAATTAAAGACAAACAGATAAAGATTAATAAAAACTGTGAAAGTATAGATTTAGGTGGTATTGCCAAAGGCTATGTAGCAGATAAAGTTAAAAATATACTATCAAAAAACGGAATCAAAAATGCCATTATAAATCTTGGTGGCAATATTTTAACTATGGGAAACAATAAGGGTAACTCTTTTGTTATAGGTATTCAAAAACCTTTTGCTGATGATGTTAACGATTATTCTGCAACTATTCCTGTAAAAGATAAATCTATTGTCACTTCAGGTATTTATGAACGCTACTTCAAGCAAAACGGTAAAATCTATCACCATATATTAGACCCCAAAACAGGTTATCCTGTGGAAAATAATCTTCTTTCGGTAACAATTATTTCTGATGATTCAACTACAGGTGACGCACTTAGTACTACTACTTTTGTACTAGGTCAAAAAAAAGGAATGAAATTAATAGATTCCTTGGATAATGTTTATGCTGTTTTCATTACAAAAGACTACAAATTACATTTATCCAAAGGATTATCTATTAATAAACAAAATGAAATATCGATAAAATAAATCATTTATTATATTATTTGTTATTTATTAATACATGACATATTATTTTTTTAATCTGTTATTAGTATTTTTTGTTTATTAACTTTCATTTATTATTGATATTTTTATTAATCTTTTTGTTTTTTATTGAAACTCTGAAAAATCTATGCATAAACTGTTTAAAGTCAAAAGGATAAAGTGGATATATATAACTGGTTCTGGCAATTGTTCTATTAAGTACAATTGTCAATGATGACAATATTCCACCTGCAATAAGCCCCCACAAATTAAATAATTGTGTCAGTGTTAAAATCAGCAACCTTAAAAATTTTATTGAATATGCCAGTTCATAATTTTCATGGGTGAAATTGGCTATTGCTACTACCGCCATATACAACATTGTTTGCTGGTTAAACCAACCTGTATTTACAGCAAACTCCCCAATAATTATTGCAGCAATCAAACTTAATGGGGTGTTTAATGTGTTGGGAGTATTAATGGCAGCTAATTTCAGGCCGTCCACTGCCAGTTCCAAAATCAAAAGTTGCCAAAATATAGGTACATTCTGATAATCCATTATCTTTGTAAAAGAAAGCCAGTCCGGCACCATATCAATATTGTTTGTATAAAGTAAAAACAACGGAGTAAGAAATAATGACATTATTGTTATTACAGTACGTGCCAGTCTTAAATATGTTCCTGTAATCGGTGGAAAATAATAATCATCTGCCTCTTCTATTACATCGAAAATTGTAGTAGGAAGTAACATTGCAGCAGGTGAATTATCAACCAAAATACAAATTTGACCTTCTAATATTTCAGCTGCCACTGTATCCGGCCTTTCTGTATATCTGAATTTTGGAAAGGGATTAAACCAATGTCCTTTGTGAAGGCACTCTGACAAACTTTCCTGATTCATTGGAAGAGCGTCTATTTCAATTGTTTTTATCTGTTTTTTTATATAATTTAAAAGTTTCTTATCAGCCCGTCCTTTTATATAACAAATTGCCACGTCTGTTCTAGATGATTTTCCAACTCTTAGCACTTCACACATATATTCCGGATCACGTATTCTTCGTCTGATTAATGCTGTATTCATTAATAATGTTTCTACAAAGCCATCTCTAGAGCCTCTTAGTACTTTATATTTTTCAGGTTCTTCAACATTTCTTGCAGGATAACTTCTTACATCAATAAGCATGGCTTTGCTGTATCCATCTACAATAAGACACACTACTCCTGATAAAAGATTAGTTAAAACATCATACTTTTCATCAAACAAATTAACCTGTATATATGGAATTTTGTTGTTTGCAAATTCTTCTACATTATCAGGAAGTTTTTCATCCCTTAGTTTGCATAAAAATTCCTGTACTTTTTGAATTGTTTCGTTTTCACAAAAACCGTTTATATAGTACATCACAGCTTTTTTGTCGATTATGTCAAACTCTCTTTTTAAAACATCAAAACTTTCACCTATATAAAGCATATTATCAAGTTTTTCTATATTTTTGTTAATATCTGACTCTATAAATTTTTCCATAAAAATACCTCACACATTTTAGTGTGAGGTATTAATACGTTTTATATACATTTTATATACATTTTTTATACAGTTTTAATAATTTTCTTTGGACATTTTTCTACACAAATGCCACATTTCTTACATTTATCCTGATTGATTTCGGCAATATTATATTCAAAATCTATTGCTTCAAAAGGACAATTTTTTGCACAAAGACCACATCCGATACATCCAACTGAACATGCCTGCATAACGTCTTTTCCTTTATCTTTTGAACTACATGTAACTGCATATTTTGCATCATATGGAATAATGGAAATTAAATGTTTTGGACATGCTTCAACACATTTTCCACAAGCCTTACATTTGTCCTTATCTACAACTGCTTTTCCATTAACTACATGTATGGCATCAAACTCACATGCCTTAACGCATGAGCCAAGTCCTAAGCAACCATAACTGCATGCCTTTGCTCCACCACCGGGAATATTGGCAGCATCTTCACATGACATATTGCCATAATAATTATATTTATTTTTTGTCTTATCACATTCTCCTGAACAGGCAACAAATGCGACTTTTTTTACAACATTTGCTTCTACGCCTACAATTTCTGCAATTTTAGCAGCCACTTCTGCTCCACCTACAGGACATGCACCAGGGTCTGCCTCACCTTTTGCAATGGCAGCAGCAAGTCCGTCACATCCCGGATATCCACATCCACCACAGTTGTTTCCCGGAAGTTCTTCCCTAACTGCCGCTTCGGTTTCATTTACTTCAACTGATAAAAACTTACCTGCAATACCTAAAATAATACCAATTAATAAACCAACGCCACCTACAATTAATACAGCTAAAAGTATGCCTTTTGCTGTGGCACCAAATGCTAATATTTCCATGTTTTACCTCCTTAAATAACGCCGGTAAAACCGGTAAATGCAATTGCCATAAGTCCTGCAGCCAAAAGTACCATTGGAGTACCCTGAAACGGCTTTGGAACGTTGTTATTTTCTGATTTTTCACGAATTCCAGCCAAAATGACAATTGAAATTAAAAAGCCAACAGATGTTCCAAGGGAACATGCAATACTTTCTGCAAAACTATATCCATTATCAATATTTGAAATTGCTACACCAAGTACGGCACAGTTTGTTGTAATCAATGGAAGATAAACTCCAAGGGCCTGATACAAAGGTTTTATAAACTTTTTAAGTATCATTTCAACAAGCTGTACTAATGCTGCAATAACCAAAATAAATACAATAGTCTGTAAATATTCTAAACCAAGAGGAACAAGTAATGCATAGTAAAGTCCATAAGTTACTGCTGACGCAATTAAAATTACAAATATAACAGCAGCTCCCATTCCTGCAGCAGTATCTGTTTTCTTTGATACACCGATAAAAGGACATAAGCCTAAAAACTGACTAAGTACAACGTTATTTACAAGTGCAGCTGCAACTGCAATTAACAAACAATTAACCATCTACTTATCCTCCTTTTCTTTTTTATCACATGAATCAAACTGAGCACATCCACTACATCCTGAACAATCTTCACAATGCAACTTTCTTGGCTCTTTACCTTTTCTAAGTCTTACATAATTCTGTATTGCAATAAGAAATGCCAATACAAAGAACGCTCCCGGAGCCATAACGAATATACCAATACCATCCCAATGTGGAATGTTTATACCTAAAATTGTTCCTGCTCCTAATAACTCTCTAAATCCACCCAGTAATGATAATGCAATGGTAAATCCAAGTCCCATACCAACACCATCAAAAATCGAAGGTATAACCGGATTTTTCGAAGCATAACTTTCAGCTCTACCAAGAATAATACAGTTTACAACAATAAGCGGAATGTAAATTCCAAGAGCATCATTAAGTGATGGCAAATATGCTTCAAGTAAAAACTGTAATATTGTAACAAAGCTGGCTACTACTACAATGTATGCCGGCACTCTTACTTCATTTGGAATAATATTTCTAAGTAATGAAATAACCATGTTTGACAATACAAGTACAGCCATTGTACTAAGTCCCATGCCTGCACCGTTTGTTAAACTTGATGTAACGGCAAGTGTAGGACACATACCAAGTACAAGTACAAATGTAGGATTTTCTTTTATAATACCATTATATAAACGTTCAACTATTTTTCCCATTATTTTGCACCTCCTGTTATATATTTAACACAACAGATAGCCGCATTAACTCCATGAGTAACTGCATTTGATGTAATTGTTGCACTACTTATGGCATTAACCTCATTGTCAGCCGATGCTCCGTTTTTTGTGTACGTAAAATAATCAACTTTTTTGTTATTATACTGATTCTTAAAATTGTCATCTCCTGCTTTCATACCAAGTCCCGGAGTTTCTGACAATGTTAAAAATGAAATGCCGTTGACTGTTCCGTCTGTTTTTATACCAACAGTCATAGTAAGTGAACCACCATAGGCTTCATTATCAGTAACAGTAATAATATATCCTAAATCATTTCCTGATTTGTCTTTTGCAAGAACTGCCTCATCAATAGTTGCATTAAATTCTTTAATAGTAGATATATTATTGTCTTTTTCTATTTGAGCAATGTTTTTCTTTATGTAAGAAGCACATCCTGAATCAATTTTTACATTTTCAAAACTATCCATGCCATTCATAACTGATTCATATGCTGCAAGTTTTGTTTTTTCTTCCTGAGTCTTTCTTGCATCTGATGTAACATTGTATACAAATCCAAGTCCTACTCCTGCAACCAATGTGATTACAAATAATATAATTGTATTTTTTATAATTTTATTCATATTATTTGCCTCCTTTCTGCTTTACAATACCGAAAGCTTTAGGAATAGTCCATTTTTCAATAAGTGGAACTAAAAGGTTACAGAATATAATGGCATAACTTACACCTTCTGCCGTATTTCCAAATGTTCTAAATATGGCTGTAAGAAGTCCTAAGCAAATACCAAATATATACCTTCCTGTTTTTGTTATTGGAGACGTTGCATAATCTGTTGCCATAAAGAAAGCACCAAAGATTAATCCACCACCACACAAATGCATTGCAAGGAAGTTTATGTCTGTACTCTTATTAAACAACATTATACAAATTGCAAAAACAACTATATATGTAAGTGGAATACGCAAGTCAATAATCTTTCTTACTGTTAAATATATTGCACCTATAAGAAGGGCAATAATACTTGTTTCACCAATTGTACCTGCATGATTTCCAATAAACATGTCAAGTAATGATGATGAACTTTCACCTACATTTTTTAAAGCTGTAAGTGGTGTTGCTGACGTAGCCGCATCTACTCCTTTTACTCCTGTAGGATAAAATGCTGTCATGTTTCCTGCAAAACTTAACATAAGAAAACATCTTGCGCCAAGGGCAGGATTCATAAAATTCTGTCCTAAGCCACCGAATAACTGCTTTACTATAATAATGGCAAATACGCCACCTAAAGCAGCTTTCCAAAACGGAAAAGTAACAGGAAGATTCAATGCTAAAATCATACCTGTAACTACAGCACTTAAGTCAAATATTGTAACCTGACTGTCTGTAATTTTGTCATAAATATATTCTGCCGCAACACATGTAATTACTGTAAGTAAAATAAGACATACAGCACGAACACCATAATTTACTCCAAATAAATGAGCATTATTATAAATTCCAAAAATTGTAGCCGGTAGTAAAGCTATAATTACATCTCTCATAATTGACTGTGTTGTAACTTTAGCCTTTACATGAGGGCTTGATGATACATTATACATTTTTCTCACACTTACCCTTTCCTACGTGCTGCCTGCACTTTTCTTTTCATTGTTCTAACTGACTGTGTAATATTTCTGTTTGCAGGGCAGTTAAAATTACATGTACCACATTCTATACATTCCATGCCATGCATCTTTACAAAACTTTCCATATCATTTGCATCAGCAGCATGAGCAAGTTTTGCACAAATAAGACCTTCAGGACAAACCATTGCACACTTGCCACAGTTTAAGCAATTGGTAACTGTACTGTGAGCTATTTCATCATGCTTAAATGCAAGTAATGCTGATGAGCCTTTAATAACAGGAACATTTAAATCAAACATTGCCTGCCCCATCATTGGACCGCCTGACAATACTTTTTCACAGTTTTCATCAATACCACCTGCTTCTTTAACAACAGTTTCATGTGATGTACCAAATGGTACTTCAAGGTTGCATGGATTTTTAATCCCATCGCCTGAAACTGTAACAATACGTTCTGTTAAAGGCTTTCCAAGTTTAACGGCACGATATACGTTATAAACTGTATCTACATTGTCAACAATACATCCTGCATCAGCCGGAAGCATTGAAGAATTTATTTTTCTTTTTGTAACTGCATAAATAATATGACGTTCTGAACCCTGAGGATATTTTGTCTTTAATGTGGCAACACTTATTTTGTCTTCTTTTTCAGTTAACTTTGTAAGATTGTCAATAACATCCTTTTTGTTATTTTCCACTGCAATAACCCCAACAGCATTGTCAAATAACTGAAGAATGATTTTAAGTCCTTCTATTACCTCATTTGGACTTTCCATCAGTCTTCTATAGTCAGAAGTAATATAAGGCTCACATTCAGCAGCATTTACAATAACATAATCAATTGCATTTTCATCCTTTGGTGTAAGTTTTACATGAGTTGGAAAACATGCTCCTCCAAGCCCAACTACACCACATTCCTTTACAGCCTCTCTTATGTACTCTTTTGTCCATGGCTGTGGTTGTGGATGATATTCTACTTCTTCATATAAATCATCATTTTCAATAATAACTGATAAAACTTTGCTTCCGTTTGGCACTAACCTTTTTTCTATCTTCTTCACAGTGCCGGAAACAGATGAGTGAATGTTTGCTGATACAAAACCTGAAGCCTTTGCAATAAGCTGTCCCTTAAGTACATGCTCATTAACTTCAACCGTTGGTACTGCCGGTGCACCAATATGCTGTGCAAGGGGAATAACCACTTCACCATCCGGTTTGATTTTTCTAACAGCTACATCTTTTGAAAGTTCTTTTCCATCATAGGGATGAACTCCACCTTTAAATGTTAGAATAGACATATTTTTACCTCTCTTAATCCTATGGTTTTATGTCTGTCTGAATGAATTTATAAGGGAAAAATTCTTCAAACAAAACATAAGGCTGAAAGAAACTTTCAGCCCCATTGCTTTTATGAATATAATAATACTTTTTTATTAAATGTTCAATGTTTTATCGCACAAAAATATGTACACTTTATACAATTATTCTACAATGTCAAATTCTCCACTAATATACCTACTTTCTGTTATATCTTCGTAATGTGAGTATCTATAATGTCCCGGTTTTAAATTCTCAATAAACACATAAGAACTTCCAGCTTCTTTGTTGATATTAATTGTGAACTCACAACTTTCATTTGATTCTAAAAATATTAAAGGTTCTATTGCACAATACTCTTTTATTTGAATCTGTTCCCACACACCATTTTCTAATTTTTCTAATTTTCCGAAATGATACGTTAATCTTAATGAAACCTTTGAATTGTTAGTAACCTTTAATTCTAATTTCATATCATCATTAATCTTTATTGGATTGTTAACTATTTCTAATTGATTTTCTTTTACAGGAGAAATTATAGTCTCATTCGGTATTGCAGTAGTTGTTTCTTCTGTAACTGTTGTATGTGCTTTTTTATCAATATTATTTACAGGCTCTTTCTTTTTTTGTTTCACATTAATATTTACCACATATTTTCGATGCTTATAAATCGCAATGATTTTTGTTTTTCCCTTGTTTTTTCCTTTAACTTTAATGGAATTATTATATTTACCCTTTATTTTTATAATTCTAACAATTTTCCTGTTTCTAACTTTCCACTTTACTTTTCCTTTAACATTTTTCAACTTTATAACTTTTGTTTTATTTTTATAAATTAAAACTTTCTTCTTTTCTAATCTCGGTCTGCTTTTTGCATATGTATTTGTGCTTATATTCGAGAATAATAACATAATACATATAAACACAATTAATGTTGATTTTTTATTCATAAATAAACTCCTTTCCCAAAATACTTTTTATAAGATAGTATCTTCATTATCTATAAATAACAAATTTATATAATGCTCATTTATGTTATTTATTAAAATCAATTTTTCTTTGATTTTTAACAAATTCATACATAATTGACTTATACCTTGTAGAAACATTATAAGTTGATGCCCCAGCTACATGCACACCCCAAGCAATAAACTCTTCATCAAAGACAACACCTCCACTCTCGCCAGGCAAAGTACTCGCATTATATCTATAACAATTATCGTTTTCTCCAATGATTGTTCCTATATCTTTATGTAAAACATATGCTGTTTCCTGGCTCTCCTTATACAAAGTGTGTCCTGCTACAATTATCTGCTGATTCATAATTACCATGAGATTTATAATATACTCTTATTTTATCCAGCCATTCATGATCCTTAACAAGACAATGTGCTGCTGTTACAACAGTATTTGGACCAACCATATATCCTGAACCATAAATTGGGTATTCAATATTACCACTTTCTTTAATCTTCGGTTCTCCTACTAATTGTACGACAGCGCTATATGGATA
Source organism: uncultured Eubacterium sp. (assembly GCA_900550135.1). GTDB lineage: Bacteria > Bacillota > Clostridia > Lachnospirales > Lachnospiraceae > Eubacterium_G. The sequence goes on along the minus strand of URQO01000029.1, from coordinate 11,731 downwards.
TATGGTTGAATCTGCATTATCTAATTTGCCACCAGGTAAAATTGCATATGTATCCCCATTGTCAATTATATACGGTGTTTCCCTTTGCTCTCCTACAATACTTTAAATAAGTTTGTTATGTCCAATTCATGAAGTGTATTTTCTTTTCCACTACATTTTACAGTTGCAACAACGTTTCCTATTTCAGGTTGCGTATTCCATGTAACATTATCTGCCTACCATTTTTCATTTACGTTTCTAATCTCAATTGTTCCCGCATCGTACTGGGATTCTCCCTCTGTAAATGACAAAGTAACCTTTTTTATAAACTTATTATTCCAATCAATATTGTCTCCCACATACGGACTTCCTTTTATCAAGCGACTTGTATCTAACTTAAAACAAAATTAAGACTTTATCTTCAAAAAAACACTATTAAAATATATTTTATTGTCAATGTACTCACTTATATTTTCACGATCACTATTTACTTACAATTTAACATATAATATACATCCATTCAATACGCACATAAAAAAAGACTTACATTAATTCATTAAATAATTAACGTAAGCCTTAATTTTTATGAATCTGTCATCTGACTTTATAATTAAATACAAAACTACAACAGTTATATTTCAGTTATTTTTTAATTTTAATAGTTTTACATCTGCCATAAACTTTCTTTTTATTTGCAAGTTTATATGCCCTTATTTTAAATGTGTATTTATATTTCTTTTTCAAATAATATTTTGTTTTCTTATTTGATTTAAGAACAACAGTCTTATATTTCTTTGACTTGCCTGTCTTTTTGAATTTTACAACATAACCTGTGCTGTATGTATTTTTCTTCCATGTTATACGGATTTTTTTCTTTAACTTTTTAACTTTTACTTTTTTAACAGTTAATTTTTTCTTTGATACATTGGCATTTTTGTCGGTTGTTGTTTGTGATGCTTTATCAACTGATGTTGTTTCTGTTGCTGAAATATCAGTTGTAGCAGCCTGTGTTGTTGTCGCTTCTGAAGTTGTTGGTGCTTCAGTAGTAGTTGTTGGTTCTTCACCTTTTTCACCTATTACATTAAGAGAGACTGTTACAGTCTGGTTTGCAAGTTTTGCAAACTTAGGTCCATATACTTCATCATCAGCGTATCTCTTTGCATAATTTTCATATACTTCATGAGAAATAACTGCTCCAACCTGAACCTTTTTATTATATTCAGGCTTTGCTACTCTAAGTGTCTCATCATCAATAATATTCACATCTGAAGACATCCAATATCTCTGATTGTCCGGAATCACTTCTTCAGGATTATGAATTTTTACTAAAATACCATTGTTGTTTGGTCTGTCAACATATGATGAAGCATAAACTGTTCCATCTGCCTTTTCAAAAATTCCATAAAATGTCTTTAAGTCACTTACAATATTATCTTTGTCAGTATTTTCATTTTTGATAAATTCAAAGAAATTGTTTTTTGCATTTTCCATAAAATTAATTGCATTATCAATTTCCTTATCTGTCAGTGGTACTACAGTAAGTTTTACACTTGTTGAAGCCTTAATATTTGGATTTTCCTTGTTTGTAACTGTAATATTAAGAGTAACATCTTTTGAATCCTGTCCTGGTAATGGTCTGTATGTATATGTTCTGTAGCCATATATTTCCATGACAGATGTGTCACTGCTTTCTACATCAAAACTATAGTATTTACCATCAAGTCCAAGATTTTTTGGGATTGCCAACTGTATGTCATCCTTTACATTGTTAAAATCAAGAGTTTCACCTGTAGTAAAATCAGACATATTGTTTTGGTATGATGCAAGTTTTTCTTCAAGCTTTTTACTTTCTTCTTTTATTTCATCATATGCCGGCACTTTTACTTTTATATCTTTAGTAACTGTTTCAGTAAATGCTGATGATTCACTACTATCATTAAATCTTTCAAATGTAAAAGTTGCTGTAATTGTTACTTCTTTGTCAGTAGTCTGTCTATATACAGATCCTTTATAGTACATATTTTCAAAATTACTATCCCAATCTGCACTATTTGAAATTGAAATAACATTTGTATCACTTGATGTGTATGTAGTTTTTACCCATTTGCAAGTAGTGCTTTTATCATTATATGTTACTATTGGGTAATTTGGTAACTGTAAGTTTGAAACAACTTCGTCTAAACTACTATTGTCACCTAATATTTGGTTATCCTGATAATTTGCTGCTACTGTTTTTAAATCATCAGCCACTTTATCCAAATCCCATCTAAGCTGAACACATGATGGTGTATATTCTACAGTTACATTGTTAAGAGTAAGATTAAATACCACGTCAACATTTTCAAAATTCATGTTACTTGCAGGATTTTCAAACATGTTTTTATAGTAGTAATTTAATGTTCCATCCTTTTCTACAAAAGTTTTGTCATCTGTAAATCTGTTTTCAACAGACTTAATTGAAACTTTTATACCTTTATCTTTATATTCTTCTTTTTCATCTATAATATTTTGAATATATTCAACTATATTTTTTGTTTCATTAAATTTTGGTCTTATAACACCACTAGGTAATGTTTTTACCAAAGTTTCAAGTGTGGCTGTATCTTCTTCGTCAGTGTTTTTATTAGAATCTGTCTGCCACTTTAAAATTGGATAATCTGTTCCCTGCTTAGTTGTATATGCTTCTCCAAGCTTGCTATCCAATGTTTTTAATTCATCTGCTGTAACAACAGATACACCGGATACGTCAACGCTGTTTCCAAATCCATAAATGTTTTCGTGTGTGTTTTCTAAATAATAAACATTTGTTGAATTAGTAGTTTTTGTCATAAAACCATATATACTTCCAACCTGACCTGATCCTGTAATAACTCCTGAGTTATAGCAATTTGTAATATCACTTGTGTATGCAGATGTGGTATTTGCATATCCTGCTATTCCACCTACTCTTTGTGCAGATGTAAGTGTTGTTGAAATATCTGCTGTGTTATAACAGTTTTCAATATCAGTTTTTTTCTGAATCTGACCTGTTATTCCTCCACAATTTTTTACTTTTCCTGAAATAGAGCCTGACGCATAACAATTTTTAATTGTACTTGTCTCAGAATATCCTGTAATTTCGCCAATGTTTGACGCTGTAATGTCAGTAAATTTTATATCAACCTCTGCTCCACAGTTTTCAATTGTTGAATTTACCATTTTGGGAGTAATACCTGCAACCCAACCTCTTTTAGAAGTAATCTTTCCTTTTACAACAAGATTTTTAATTGTGGCACCACTTATGCTACCAATAAATCCCTGATAAGTTTTTTCAGCATTAATATCAAGTGTAACAGTATGACCTTTTCCATCAAAGGTTCCTGTAAATACGTCCGGATATATTTCATCTGTCTGACCTATTGTTGTTGTAACATTTTCAATGTCAGCGTCAAGTTCATACTGACCGTCCAACGGATAATTTTCATCCTTTCCTATTAATGCCAATTGTTCTGCTGTTGATATTTTTATAACATTTTCATCTGCTTTTATGCTAAGGTCTGAAAAGTTTATACATGAAAATACCAACACTAATGATAATAAAATTGAAATAGTTTTACGTGTTATTCTGTTCATCTTATATCCTCCTTTTGTTCTTTTAGCTGAAGTAACACGAAAAAAATCCCCAAAACCACAGTTTTAGGGACAAAAGAATCTGAATAAAATTTTGCATAGCAAAAATAAGGCATAAATGCCTTTTTTATTTAGAAGTCCTTTATCAATTCCCCGTGATATAACTTCAATGCTTTATGCAGGTCTCCTGACTTGCACATCATCGCTTCATCTTCCCTTCCCAGTTGCCCAGTGGGTGACATTGTCATAAGAATCTACTCCATGCTTACAGTGGCGGGACCGTACAGGATTTACACCTGTTTCCCTCTTAGCCGATTTTTACATCGGAACATAAAGCTATTTTATTATCAATGGATATATTATCATTACACTATTTCATTGTCAATTTTTGATTCTTTTGCTAAAATTGTATTCATGATAGTTATAAGAAATAAAGCAGATATTACAATAGAATATCAGGTAGAAAAGATTGCAAACAAAGATAAAGTTATATTTTTTGATATTGAAACTACAGGTTTTTCCAGAAAATACTGTAATGTTTATTTAATTGGCTGTATGTATTATGCAGGTGATGAATTAATGTACACTCAATGGCTTGCAGAAAACTTCAACGATGAAGCCAATATACTTATGGCATTTCACAAGTTTATAAAAGATTTTGACACTATTATTCATTTTAATGGAAACAGTTTTGATATTCCTTTTGTAAAGGAACGTGGAGAAAAATACATGCTTGAATTTAACTTTGAAAATTATAAGCATATTGATATTTATAAATCAGTTAGTTCAATCAATCACCTTCTTAAGATGGAAAATCAGAAGCAAAAATCTTTTGAAAAATTGCTTGGTATTCACCGTACCGACCCTTTTTCAGGTGGTGATTTAATTGAGGTGTTTAAACATTATGTAGAATCAAAAGATGAAAAGTTGCTTCTTCCATTGTTGCTTCACAACAAAGAAGATGTATTTAACATGGGACATTTGTTATCTCTTCTTTCATTTAATGATTTGTTTAATCACAAATACAATGTTTTAAATTACAGGTTCAATGAATATAAAAATTCATTGAATGATACTGAAAAAGAATTAACTATAGCTTTTTCTTTAGAAAATAAAATACCTGTAAAGATTTCATACAATATTCCGGGTATTTCTCTTATTATGAAAGAAGATAAAGGTCAGTTAACAGTCAATATTGTTTACGGAACATTTAAGTATTTCTTTGAAAATTACAAAGATTATTACTATTTAACCACCGAGGATGTTGCCATACATAAAAGTGTTGGACAGTATGTTGATAACAAATACAGGAAGCCGGCAACTGCTTCCACCTGTTACGAAAAATACTCCGGCGACTTTTTGCCAATAAAGAAATCTACCAACTTTAAGTTTTCTTTTAAACTTGAATATAAAGATAAAGACCAATTTATAAAAACTGACTCTGTTAATGATGAAAATATCAAAACATATCTTGATTGTATAATAGATTTTATTAAAGAAAAGCCAAAGAAAGAGACCCGCATTTAAACGGGTCTCTCTTAGTAATATTTAATTACTATTTGCCACTCATCTGTCTTTCCTGAGCTTCAATCATTTTCTTAACCATCTGACCACCAACAGAACCTGCCTGTGCAGATGTTAAGTTTCCGTTATATCCATCTGTAAGCTGTACTCCAACTTCTGATGCACATTCCATTTTGAATCTGTCCATTGCACCCTTTGCTTCAGGTACGTTAACTTTGTTTGTGTTACTCATGACGTTACCTCCGTTTTTCACATTAATTTGCTGTAACTAACTATCAATTGATTTTTTGTTACACTACTATTATGTGAAAAAATTTTAAATATAAACTGGTAACTTGTTGTTATTTTGACAAATTTTGTGAACTAAAATTTTGCTACTATTTCTTTAAATTTCATTGAGTTTGAAGCCTTAATTAAAATAGTGTCGCCTGATTTTAATAAACTATCCATTTTTTCAAAAAATTCTTCTTTTGTATCAAAGTGAATGCCATTGGCACCTTTTAACTTTGCTCCATTATGTATATCTTTTGACAATTGTCCAATTGTTATAATCAAATCAATATTATTATCAGCAGCATATTCACCTACTTCTTTATGAAGGTTTGAAGATTTTTCTCCAAGTTCAAACATATCACCTAATATGGCAACTTTTCTTCCATCTGCCTGAGCTAAAACATTAATGCTTGCCTTCATTGACATTGGATTTGCATTGTAACAATCATCAATAATTGTCATGTCTTTTGCCTTGAAAATATTGTTTCTTCCGCCAATTGCCTTAAGTTTTCTAATTCCTTTGTCAATTTGTTCAAATGTCATTCCAAAATGTATACCAATACAAGTAGCTGCCAATGCATTGTAAAGCATATGATATCCCGGAATTGGAATAACGGTATCAAAGGAATCACCAAAATAATTAATTCTCGCTTCTGTTCCTAAAACACCCATTTGCTTATATTTTTCCACATAAACACTCTGTTTTGTTTCAACTCCAAAAAATACAGGTTTTACACCTTTAACTTCTTTTACATTTATAAGTTTGTCATCATCACCATTTAAAACAATAAATGGATTGTCTGACACATTATCAAACATTTCTGTTTTTGCCTTAAACACACCATCTCTATCACCTAAATTTTCCAAATGACATGTACCAATGTTTGTAATTACGGCAACATCAGGTTTTGAAACTTTTGAAAGTCTGTGCATTTCTTCAAAATCACTAATACCCATTTCTATAACTGCTATATCATGATTGTCTCTTATTTTTAAAATTGTAAGAGGCATACCAATTTCATTGTTGTAATTGCCTTCTGTTTTTAAAACCTGAAATTTTTCAGATAATACTGAAGCTATAATTTCTTTTGTGCTGGTTTTTCCAACACTTCCTGTAATTCCAATAACCTTACAGGAAAGCTGCTGTCTGTAAAATTCAGCAATATCCTTTAAAGCCTGAGCAGTTGATTCTACTCTGATATATGAGCCTTCCACATTGTCAAGTTTTTTTTCACTAAGACTGCAAATTGCTCCTTTTTCAAAGCATTGATTTATAAAGTCATGGCCGTCCACATTAGTACCAACAAATGGCACATATAAAAAGCCCTCTTCTATAAGTCTGCTGTCTTTTTCCACTCCTGTAATAGTTAATGCTTTGTCACTGTCTTTTCCAACAAATGTTCCACTACAGGCTTTCGCTATATTCTCAAGTGTCATATTTTTCATTTTCATAATATTGTTCCTCATATAATATCAAACTATGTTTATTTTTTGTTTAATGATAAATTTACAATGTTGTCACAAAGTGATGGATAATCAATTCCAATAGCCCTTGCTTCATCAGGAATTAAACTTGTAGCCGTCATTCCAGGTAATGTATTCACTTCAAGACAATACATATTGCCTGCTTTATCCATCATTACATCTGCTCTTGCATAAGGCTCACAACCTATTGCGTCGCAGGCATCTACAGCAACTTTTTGCATTTTTTTTGTAAGTTCCTCATTTAACTGTGCAGGACAAACGTGAGTTGTAGCTCCTTCTTTATATTTATTCTCATAATCATACCAACCTTCATTTGGAATAATTTCCACAATAGGAAGTGCTTTATGATCTATTACACCAATTGAGAATTCCCTTCCTTTAATAAAAGATTCAATCAAAATCTGGTTATCAAAACTAAAACATTCTTTTACTGCATCTTCATATTCTTCTGATGTATTAACTAAAACAACGCCAACACTTGAGCCACCATTACATGCCTTAACAACAACAGGTAAAGTTAAACCTGTGTTTTCAAGAGATGTATCTTCTCCCTTTTTACGCCATACACTTTTAGCTGTAGGCACATCTTTTGCAATGAAAATCTGTTTTGTAACAGCCTTGTCCATACCAATTGCAGATGCAAGAGCACCTGAGCCGGTATATTTTATTCCATACAAATCAAAAGCTGCCTGACATTTTCCATCTTCACCATTTTTTCCATGAAGTGCCATAAACACAATGTCTGCTTTCATACAAATATCAATTACATTTGTTCCAAAAAAGCTTTTTCTTGTTTTTTCTTCATCCTTTACATTTGATGATAAAGCTCTTATGTCATCTCTTACTTTTGTAACATCATAATCACCTGATGTTTTACTTAAAATATCTTTGTCATCACTACCAAAAAACACATCCAGTAAAATAGCATTATGTTTTTTTTCTCTTAATGCCTGACATACATTGTATCCTGAATTAATTGATACTTCTCTTTCTGTACTGTTTCCACCACATAAAACTACTATATTCATAACTAATCGTATGTAAACATACGCTCCTTTCTTTTTGCTTTATATTATATGTTTATACTATCACAATTTTGTGATTGTACCATTTTTATTTCTTCATCAGTTAATGAAATCTCATTATTTTCAATTAAATTAACTGCTTCAGCTGCCATTTTCAATGTTTTTGCATCATTCATTATGTCGCCTAGTTTAAACTCAAAGTCACCACTTTGCCTTACACCAAAGAAATCTCCGGGCCCTCTAAGTTTTAAATCTTCGCCTGCAATGTAAAATCCATCATTTGATTTGTTTAAAATTTCCAAACGTTTTGATGCATCTTTTTTTCCTGAACCATTTACAAAAATGCAGTATGACTGATGTTTACCTCTTCCAACACGACCTCTTAACTGATGTAACTGCGCAAGACCAAATCTTTCTGCATTTTCAACCATCATAACTGTAGCATTTGGAACATTAACACCAACTTCAACTACTGTTGTTGACACGAGAACCTGTATATCATTGTTTGCAAACCTGTTCATTATTTCGTTTTTTTCAGCCGGTTTCATTCTACCATGTAAATATTCTACATTAATACCCGGTGGTAAAACTGCCTTTAATTTTTCTGCATATTCTATTACATTTTCCCCTTCTACAGCTTAGCTATATTCTACTGTAGGACAAATCACATATGCCTGTCTTCCTTCATTGACCTGATTTTTAATAAACTTGTATGCATTGTAACGATAATCTTTTCCCACAACACAGTTGGCAATTTTCTTTCGTCCTGCCGGCAATTCATCAATAATGGATATATCCAAATCACCATACATAATAATAGCTAGTGTTCTTGGAATTGGTGTTGCACTCATAACCATTGTGTGGGGACTGTCACCTTTTTTAAATATGGTCTCTCTTTGTTTTACTCCAAATCTATGTTGTTCGTCTGTTACAACAAACGCCAACTTATTATATTCAACTTTTTCCTGAATTAATGCATGAGTTCCAATTATAATATCAGATGCACCTGACTTTATTCTATCATAAGCCTCTCTTTTTTCCTTTGCTTTCATTGAACCCACAAGAATTTCTACATTTAAGTCAAGTTTATTCTTTTGGATAATTTCTATAACATTTTCATAATGTTGTCTTGCAAGAACTTCTGTTGGTGCCATGAGCACAGCCTGTTGATTGTTTAATGCAGCAGTTAAAAGTCCAAGTATTGCCACTATGGTTTTCCCTGATCCAACATCACCCTGTATCAGCCTGTTCATAACTTTTTTAGAAGAAATATCTTTTTTTATTTCATCCCAGGTTTTAAGTTGTGCATTGGTAAGTGTATACCCTAAGTTATTTATTACCTTATCAATTTCTTCAGGAACTGTTAAAACATGTTTGTTTTCAGAAACATCATTATTTTCTTTTAGTTTTCTAAGTGTAATGATAAATCTAAAAAACTCTTCAAAAACCAAACGCTTTCTACTTTTTATAAAGTCCATATTATTCTTTGGAAAATGAATATCATTTATGGCGCTTTCCACATTTTCTAAATTATACTTTTCACGTATTGAAAGTGGAATAATTTCCTCTTTTTTTACCAGTTTCAATGCCTGCTTTGTAATCTTTTGAACAGTATTGTTTGTAAGTCCTGATACCAGTGGATAAACCGGTTGCATTTCACCCATTTTCCTGTTGTACTGCTCATTAGTATAAATCTTTGGCTGGTCTATTACATAAGAACCTCTGCTTTCGTGTATAAAGCCTCGAAATACTCTTACGTCACCACTGTGCAATGTATTTTTCATATATGGAGCATTGAACCATGTTGCTTTGATGGGATTACCTTCCTTATCACGAATATATCCCTCCACGATTTGTAAGCGTTTTGCATACCTTACGGAAATTTCTCTTACAACAGTTCCATAAACTGCCTGTGTTCTGTCATTTTCCAGATTTCTTACAAGTACAGGTTCTTCAAAAGTATCGTAATATCTTGGATAATAATCTAAAATATCTTCCACTTTCCTAATCCCTGCACGATTTAATACCTTTTCAGTTTTCTCTCCAATACCTTTTAATTCTTTTAGTTGCAAAACAAACTCCAATATCTAAATACTTCCAATTAAAATGTATATACAAATTTATATCAATACTTATTTTTTAATAAATATAAATATCCAAATCACTCTCAAACAATTATACTTTCAGCAAAAAATATATACAATCAACCTCAAATAATTATACTTTTAAAATATGTTAAAATCAACTATTATAAACTCTAATAATGTAATAGAAATTTCCATATTACATAAAAAACTTCAATTGTTACCATAATTGACAACAATTGAAGTTTTATTAAATTATTTTTACTAAAATATTATATTCTTACCTTCTTAGTGTATTTACTATAATAATACTTTTTGCCAACCTTTTTATAAGAACGTACTCTAACATAATATTTCTGTTTCTTATTTGCTCTCTTAAATGTAAATTTTAATTTCTTAACATTTTTCACTTTCGTAAACTTCTTCTTAAAGTTACTCTTTTTTGAATAAGACACTTCATAACCTGTAGCACCTTTAATCTTTTTAGAAACATTAACTTTCACTTTTTTCTTTCCTACTCTTTTAACTTTAACAGTAGGTTTTGCAGTTCTGATTTTCAAATCAATAACATAATCAGCCTTATATGCTTTTAAGCCTGTAATAATAATTTTACCATTTCCAACATTTTTGTTGTTTTTATATGTTACCTTGTAATCAATACCCTGACGTAAAGTTATATTTCCTGATTTAATTTTTACAACAGGTTTAATTTCTTTTCCTGTATATGTTCTCGTTATTTCATAATCGTAAGAATCTCTTCCTGCAATTTCAATTTCCCTAATAAAAAATCTCTTTCTTGCCTGTTCAAATGTTCTGTCAGCACTTACTTTGCCATTTGAATATGACATAATCTTGCACATATCTCCATTTGTATATACACCGTATCCTGACTTATTGATTGCATACTGAATGCCACCATTTCCGCTTAAACTGTATGTACATACATTTGTAAACTTAACATTTGGTGTATCCGGACATTCAATGGCTGATGTTAAATAACACTGTGCTGCCTGATAGCATGAGTAAATACCAATACCATATCCTTCATGACTTGTTACATTATCACTAACTTTGTAATCTGTATAGCCCTGCTTGCCTTTTGCATTCCAAACACTTTGTGATTTAATATCATATGGAAGTTCACTTTGATACATATAACATCTTCCACCATTACCATTCCATACTGTCTGATATTTTTGGAAATGCTCAACCATAAGTCCGTATGTTGTAATATTGTCACCATTAAAAATTACACCTGTATCTGCTGTGTTTTTGTCCCAGCCTACACCTGCCCCATGATCGGCTCTCCAAATCCAGAAGTTATCACCAATCACATTGTTTGAATTGATAATTGCACAATTTGTTGTTTTGCAAGGTGTATTGTCTGCACCACCTACTCTGTAGAATGTATCAATTAAGCAAACCGGATTGTCTGAATTGTCAGCATCTGTTTTCTTTGTTCCTATTGTAAGTAATGTTTCTGATTTTTTCTGACCGGCATCAAACAATACTCCTGAAACTTTAACACCTTTAACATCACCAATTGTCATACACTGATTTCCATTTGTAGGTTTCAATGTAGCATAACCAAGTCCAAGAACAACTGTGTTTTCATTGTTAATTACAATAGGTTCGTTAATTTCATAAATACCAGGTGTTAAAATAAGATTTTTTCCATCTTTAATTTCTGTTTCTACATGTTCAGGAATAACAATATTAAATAAACAGTCCTGAAGTCCCATAGATTCAACA
>URQO01000028.1 GCA_900550135.1 uncultured Eubacterium sp. | reverse complement strand
GCGACCACCGAGATCTACACTCTTTCCCTACACGACGCTCTTCCGATCTATATGACCTTCATTCTGTAATGCCTGAATCAACTTTTGTTTCTGTTTTGGAGTAACACGACCAAATACCGTATACTTAGAAACACTTTCTTGAATCTTTTCATCACTATCCAAAGTGGTTGCATCAATATATTTAGTTGCATTTTCGATTCCCGCCTGTACAGCAACCTGAGATACTGTTTTGGGATTGTCACCGGATATGACTTTTATTGCAACATTCTGTTCCTTAAAATACTTAAATGTCAAAACAGCATTTTTTCTAATAGGATTAGTAAAAGATATAAATCCCATAGGTATTACTTCATCTTTTATTCCCTCATCAATTGAGTCTCCCATATATTTTGCAAAAATAAGTACACGTTCACCTTTTTCTGTATGATTGGCAATTTCAGCTTCAATTGTTTTAAAATTGTCTCCCATAACAAATTCCGGTGCACCTAATAAATATGTTCCATCAGAAAATGTTATTCCTCCATACTTGAGACTGGAAGAAAATGGAAATATATGAATTGGTTTTCTATATTCACTTTTTTTCCCATTTTTATTCACATACTCTTTTAAAGCCTGCATAGTAGCATTATTATCCATTGATGCCATGGCATAATCAACAATTAGTTCCTTTAATTCATTAAGTGATAGGTTTTCATCTTTATTTTCTTTACAAATAAGTATGTCCTTAACCTGCATATCAGGTTCAGTGATTGTACCTGTTTTATCTACACACAACACATCAACACGGGCCAATGTTTCAATGCTTTTCATATCATGAAGCAGTACCTTTCTTTTTGCCAAATTCATTGTGCTAATGGCCAGTGCAATTGTTGTAAGTAAATATAACCCCTCCGGAATCATTCCTATAATTGCAGCGACCATAGATGTTACGCTTTTTCTAATTGATATTCCATTTACAAAATGACTTTGCCAGAACAATACCAGCCCAATTGGAATAATAACAATACCAATCCATTTCACAATCAAATTGATGGACCTTATCATTTCAGATTGTTCCTTACTTTCCATGGACTTGGCTTCAATGCTAAGTTTTGAAATATATGATTCATTTCCTACCTTTTCAAGTTTTGCATAACATTCTCCTGATACAACAAAACTTCCTGACATAAGCTTACTTCCTGTATTTTTTTCTATTTCATCAGCTTCACCAGTTAATAATGATTCGTTTACCTGAACACTTCCTTCTATTACTACTGCATCTGCACAAATCTGTTTACCTGCTGTTAGAAAAATAACATCATCCTTGACTAATTCCTCTGAACGGATTTGCTTATTTTGGCCATTTCGCACAACATCAACATGAGGAGCATTTAATAAACTCATTTTTTCTAAAGTCTTTTTTGCACGCAACTCCTGAACAATTCCAATCAATGTATTTCCAATTATAATTGGCAAAAATGTCAGGTTTCGAAAAGAACCAACAAATATTAAAAGCAGACTTATAATTAAAAATATTAAGTTAAAATATGTAAAAACATTTGATTTAATTATGTCTTTAACTGTTTTATCTGTTGATATATCAGCATTGTTTGTAAGTCCCTGATTTATTCTGGTTTTTACCTCATCATCCGATAAGCCAAATATCATATTATTATCTATTTCGTTCATTTACTCACCTTTTTCTAATTTCATTTTTCCTGTGTTCTTTTCATTTTCACATTCCTAATTGTTTAAATTATTTCTTTTTCCTTTTTGAAACAGGTGTTTCATTTTTCATATATGTTTCCCACACATTCATTCTGTCATCTTCATCGATTTGTCTTATTACCTTTGCAGGTATGCCGGCTACAATACTGTTTGGTGGAACGTCATTCAATACAACTACTCCGGCAGCTACAATGCTATTTTCTCCAATTGTAACTCCAGCTGAGACTGTAACATTTGAACATATCCAACATCCGTCCTTTATGGTTATAGGTTCTGAATATTCAAGATTGTGCCTTCCGTCTGGATAATCTGCATTTAAGCGTTCTTCAGCAAGAAAAGAATGATTTGGTGTTGCCAATGTAACATTTGCTCCAATCCACACACCATTCCCTAAAGTGATAGGTGATACATCTAAAAATGTACAGCTATAATTTATAAAACATTCTTTTCCCACATGAATGTTTACTCCATATTCACAATATAATGGTGCAAATACACACAAGTCCTTGTCTTTTGCAGATGGAATCAACTTTTCTAAAGCTTTTTGTTTTGCTTTTGCCCGCCTAAAAGGTATTCTGTTAAATTTGTCACATCTTGTCAGCCCTTTTATATGTTGCTTTTCTATTTCCTCATTAGATGCATTGTATAGTTTGCCGGCTATCATACGTTCCCATTCACTTACTTTTCCAGTCATATCAAATCCTCAATTCTTTAAATTGTATAGTCATTACGTACGACTTTTAATATCAATCTTACTTTGCTATATTATACTTTAAATTTGTCCTGTTTGCATCTTTTTTAATAATCATTTATTAACAATGGCATGCGGAATTTACTTTTACGATTAGCTACACAAGAAAAAACTAGCACATTTCTGCACTAGCTTTTTTATAATAATCACAATTAATATTATCTACGCTACTCAAATCACAATCCTCCAACCTGAACTTATGTCAATAACAAAAGATGATATTTTATTAAAATACCACCTTTTGTTTGTTGTCTGTTTATAACATTTCCTCTATTCTTAGAAGTTGATTATATTTTGCTGTTCTCTCGCCTCTGCATGGTGCTCCGGTTTTTATATATCCTGTATTAAGCGCTACAGCCAAATCTGCAATTGTCGTATCTTCACTTTCTCCTGAACGATGAGACATTATGGCTATAAATCCACTGTTTTGTGCCATTTTTACTGCCTGTATGGTTTCTGTTACCGAGCCAATCTGATTTGGTTTAATTAAAATTGCATTTGCGCTTTTTTCTTTTATACCTTTAGATAGTCTTTCAACATTGGTTACAAACAAATCATCTCCTACAAGTCTTACCTTGTTGCCCATTTTTTCAGTTATTTTTTTCCACCCTTTCCAATCTTCTTCATCTAATGGGTCTTCAATTGAAAAAATAGGGTACTCATTTACTATGTTGTTCCACATTTCAATTAACTGATCCGTACTAACAGTTTTCTTCTTTTTAGGCATAACATATTCGCCGTCCTGCTGTCCTTTCCATTCTGATGCAGCCACATCCAATGATATTTTAAAATCTTTTTCAGTTCTATATCCGGCGTTTTGTATTGCTTCAACAATCATATCAAGAGCTTCCTTTTCATCTGACAAATCAGGGGCAAATCCCCCTTCATCTCCAACTCCTGTAGAAAGTTTATTTTTCTTTAATATCTTTTTCAGACTTTCATACACCTCAGCACACCAGCAAAGTCCTTCTTTGAAATTTTTTGCTCCAACAGGTAATATCATAAATTCCTGCACATCTATATTGTTTGATGCATGTGCCCCACCGTTTAATATATTCATCATAGGAATAGGCATTTTTTGTCCACATATTCCGCCTACATATTTATAATCCGGTAATTTTAAAGCTTTGGCACAGGCCTTCATGTTTGCCATTGACACTGCAAGAATGGCATTTGCACCAAGATTCTTTTTATTTTCTGTTTTATCAAGTTTTCTCATAATCATATCCACTTTTCTTTGGTTAAGACCATTCACTCCTTCAAGTGCCGGATAAATAATTTCATTAATATTTTTTACCGCAGTCTGCACACCTTTTCCGTTGTACCTGTTTTCCCCATCTCTTAGTTCTACAGCCTCAAACTGACCTGTAGATGCACCTGATGGAACAATTGCGCATCCTGTATATAATTCCCCTGCTCTGCCATCAACCTTTACTGTTACTTCAGCTTCCACAGTAGGATTTCCTCTTGAATCTAATACTTCTCTTCCTTTTACATTAACAATCTTTAAATATCTATACATAAAAAACACCTCCAAATGTACTTTTTCTTATTTTGTACATTTAAAGGTGTTCTATACAAACTTGTTTTTATTTGTTTTTTATAAATTTGCCAAAAACAGTTTTTGCCAGTTTCTGATAATCGCTGTACGATACCGGATCATACCATTGTATACTATGTTCCCTTAACATACTGTCATTGTAATCTTTGAGTTTGTATGTATACTGTTTTCTAACTACTCCTTCTGATTTTCCCCAAACATAATGATTTATTGTTGGGACTACTCCGGCTGTTTTTTTAACAATTCTTGTTCCTTTTGAATCTTTTCTAACAGTGAGAGTTGCCATTCCACCCATTAATGTTTCCCACTGTTGCTGTCCTGATGTATAATTTCCAAGAGAATAATAGCATAAGGCTTTGTTTCCATTGTCTGCTTTTATCCATTGAATCTTTTCGCATACATGTGGATGTGTTCCTATAATTAAATCTGCGCCGGCTTCTACCATCATATTTGCCCATTTTACCTGTTCCTTTATTGGTTCAGGCTGAACATATTCCTGTCCCCAATGTGGTAATACTATGGTGAAATCTGCTTCCTTTTCAGCTCTTTCTATATCTGATTTGACTTTATTCCAATGCTTCTTATCCATTAGATTTACAATATATGAATATTCATCAGGTACTTTAAATCCATTTAAGCCATATGCATAATTCAGCACAGCAAATTTTATTCCCTTACACTCATATATTGGTATGGAGTTATATTCCTCTTCATTTTCGTTAAGGCCAACCATCATCACTTTATCCTTATGTTTTTTCCAATATTTGATGGCATGCTGCATTCCTTCAACTTTTGTATCCATTGAGTGGTTTGTTGCGCACTGAACTATGTCAAACCCTGCATCCATAATCGCTTTCCCCATAGAATTTGGTGTATTAAATAAAGGATATCCCTGATATGGAAACTTACTGCCACCAAGCATTGTTTCCTGATTAATAATTGCTATGTCAGCAGCCTGGAAATCAGGTTTCATTTTTTCAAACACTTCTGAAAAGTCATATTTTCCACCACCATATCTTTGTGCAGTATAAAGAACCGAGTCACTAACCAGATTGTCACCTACAGCCACAATGGATACATCTGTTCTTTTTACATTTGTATTTTCGTTTTTGATATCTTTTTCTGTAGTATTGTCTGCATTTTTTTGCATTTTTATATCTTTCTGCACAACATTAACAGATTTATTTTTTGATGTAAAAAAAGTCACTCCTTTTGTAACTAGTGCTGATATTAGGATTAAGGCAACAACAAGCAGCATTATATTTTTAATATTTATTCTTTTTACAGTATAATATTTCGAATGATATTTGTTACAGTTCTTTCGTATCTTTCTTCTTCTATTTGTCATAATTTTCCCTTTTTTAAACAAAATCATCAGGCAGGCTTGTTTAACCGGCAACTTAATTTGCTGACAAAACATAGTCCCTGTCTGATGATTTCAATTTCTTATGTTTATTTGATTATTAATGACTTTCCTGTCATTTCTTTTGGCTGTTCCATACCCATTATTTCAATAAGTGTTGGAGCAATATCTGCTAAACATCCACCCTCTCTTAATTTCCATGAAGGGTCAGCATTTACTAAAATAAATGGAACTGGATTTGTTGTATGTGCTGTATGTGGTGCACCTGTTTCGTAATCAATCATTTTTTCAGCATTTCCGTGGTCAGCACAGATAAATAATACGCCATCTACATCTTTTATTGCCTGAACAGCATCTCCAACTAAGCTGTCAACTCTTTCAACTGCCTTTACAGCTGCTGGAATTACACCTGTATGACCTACCATGTCAGGATTTGCAAAGTTAATAACGATTACGTCATATTTGTCTGATTTAATAGCTTCAACTAAGTCCATACCTACTTCAGGAGCACTCATTTCAGGTTTTAAATCATAAGTAGCAACATCCTTTGGTGAATTTACCAATAATCTGAATTCATCAACGTTAGGGTCTTCAACACCACCGTTAAAGAAGAATGTAACGTGAGCATACTTTTCTGTTTCAGCTAAACGTAACTGTTTCTTTCCATGTGCTGCCAAAAATTCGCCAAATGTATTTTTAATTTCTTCTTTTTCAAACGCAATAAGTTTGTTAGGAATTGTTTCATCATAATCCTTAAAGCATACATATGTTAATTTTAAGAAATCTCTTTCAAATCCTGTAAACTTGTCATCACAGAATGCTCTTGTAAGTTCTCTTGCTCTATCAGGTCTGAAGTTAAAGAAAATAACTGAATCGCCATCTTTTACTAATGATAAAGGCTCTCCTTTATCATCTGTAATAACTGTTGGTAAAACAAATTCATCTGTCTTGTCGTTTGCATATGACTCTTCCATAGCCAAAACAGCATCTGTAGCCTTAATGCCTTCACCTGTAACTAATGAATCGTAAGCTAATTTTACACGATCCCAGTTGTTATCTCTATCCATTGCATAGTAACGTCCTGACAATGAAGCAATCTTTCCTACTCCGATTTCCTTCATTTTGTCTTCTAACTGCTGTACATAATCTTTTCCTGATGCAGGAGGTGTATCTCTACCATCTAAGAATGCATGTACATAAACTTTTTCAAGGCCATTCTTCTTTGCCATTTCCAATAATCCATACAAATGTGAGTTATGGCTGTGTACTCCGCCATCTGATAATAATCCCCACAAATGTAAGTCTGAATTGTTCTTCTTGCAATTTTCCATTGCCTGTAATAATACTTTATTTTCAAAGAATGTACCGTCTTCAATATCTTTTGTAATTCTTGTAAGATCCTGATATATAATTCTTCCTGCACCAATGTTCATATGACCTACTTCTGAGTTACCCATCTGACCATCAGGAAGTCCTACAGCTAAACCTGACGCATTTCCCTTTACAAAAGGATACTCTGCCATCAACTTGTCCATAACAGGTGTGTTTGCCATTGCAATAGCATTTCCTTCTGTCTTTTCATTTAATCCATAGCCATCTAAGACCATCAATACTACTGGTTTCTTTGCCATTTTCTTTTCTCCTTATTTCATGTTTAAATTTTACTTTTTTAATGCCACTTTGTGACACCTATTTATATACATTAATCATATTGAATACATAACCTATTGTAAAAGTATTTATGTATTTCATATGATAAATTGTTTTCATGTTTATTGTAAAACTGTTATCTTACATTGTTTATTATAGCCACACGTCGTAATATGTGTAACAGCTTTCTTTTTTATAATTTATACTTTTTTACAATTGTCTAACTTAAAATTTTTCTATTTAAAATAATTTTTATATTGTTGAATTTTTTATTTTATGTTCATAACACAGGACACCTGTATGGTGTCCTGCATCATAAATATATTATTTGTTGTAATTAACGATTTTTCCGAAGTCTGCTTTTAAGCTTGCTCCTCCTACTAAACCACCATCAATGTCTGGTTTAGCAAGTAATTCTGCTGCATTTCCTGCGTTCATTGATCCGCCATACTGGATTCTGATTGCTGCTGCTGTAGCATCATCATAAACTTCTGCGATACAAGCTCTGATAGCTGCACATACTTCTTCAGCCTGGTCTGATGTAGCTGTTTTACCAGTTCCGATAGCCCAGATTGGTTCGTAAGCGATAACTGCTTCTTTTGCCTGATCAGCTGTTACATTCATGAATGCAATCTTAATCTGCTGACGAATGAAATCAATTGTGATGCCCTGTTCTCTCTGTTCAAGAGTTTCACCACAACAAATAATTGGTGTAATGCCGTGTTCAAATGCTTTAAGTACTTTTTTGTTTACTGTTTCATTTGTTTCAGCGAAGTATTCTCTTCTTTCTGAATGTCCGATGATAACATATTTTACTCCGATGTCTGTAAGCATGTTTGGAGCGATTTCGCCTGTGTAAGCACCACTTTCTTCAAAATACATGTTTTCAGCACCGATGTTGATGTTTGTATCCTTAGTAGCTTCCATGGCTGGAACTAAATCAATAGCTGGAACGCAGAATACTACGTCAACTTCATCATTTGCTACTAATGGCTTTAATTCATTAATTAATGCAACTGCCTCACTTGGAGTCTTGTTCATTTTCCAGTTGCCTGCAATAATTTTCTTTCTCATGTTTTATCTCCTTTATATAATGTCCGTTTCTTATTGATGCGTAGCATCAATAAGCACGCTGGCATTCTATGTTTTCCCATATCTTCGCCGTTTCTTATTGACGCTTTGCGTCAATAAGCACGCTGGCATTCGCCAGCTTCACAAAAACCAATCTACGAACAACTGAATGCAAGCATTCATTGTTCTTGATTTGTTTTTGTGTAAATGGACTCATTTGCCTTAGCGTTATTTGTCGTTTGCTGCTACAACGCCTGGTAAGTCTTTTCCTTCTAAGAATTCTAAGCTTGCTCCACCACCTGTTGAGATGTGAGTCATCTTATCACCAAATCCAAGGTTGTTTACTGCTGCTGCTGAATCACCACCACCGATAATTGTTGTAGCATCTGTATCAGCTAAAGCCTGAGCTACTGCAATAGTACCTGCTGCAAGACATGGATTTTCTGAAACACCCATAGGTCCGTTCCATACTACTGTCTTAGCATTCTTTACTGCATCAGCAAATAATTCTCTTGTCTTAGGTCCAATATCAAGTCCTTCTTTGTCATCAGGAATTTCATTTGTTGGAACTATAATTGTTTCGATTTTTGCATCAATTGGATCTGGGAATCCATCAGCTGCAACTGTATCGATTGGAAGTAAAATCTTCTTTCCTAATTCTTCTGCTTTCTTAAGCATGTCATTACAGTAATCAAGCTTGCTGTCATCTACTAAAGAGATACCAACATTTCCGCCCTGAGCCTTAACGAATGTGTATGCCATACCACCACCGATAATTAAAGTGTCGCACTTTTCAAGTAAGTTATTGATAACATTTAATTTGTCAGCAACCTTAGCACCACCAAGAATAGCTACGAAAGGTCTTACAGGATTGTTTACTGCATTTCCTAAGAAATCAATTTCTTTCTGCATTAAGTATCCAACTACTGCTGTGTCAACATATTCTGTTACACCAACGTTTGAACAGTGTGCTCTATGAGCTGTACCAAATGCATCATTTACAAATACATCACAAAGTGAAGCAAGTTCTTTTGAGAAAGCTTCTCCATTCTTTGTTTCTTCTGCTCTGTAACGTGTATTCTGAAGTAATACTACATCACCATCCTGCATAGCTGCTACTGCTGCTTTTGCATTTTCACCTACAACATTATCATCTGCTGCAAACTTAACTTCCTGTCCTAATAATTCTGAAAGTCTTACTGCAACTGGTGCAAGTGACAATTCAGGCTTTGGTTCTCCCTTTGGCTTTCCAAGATGTGAACAAAGGATAACCTTTCCACCATCACTGATTAATTTTTTGATTGTTGGAAGAGCTGCTACAAGACGATTTTCATCTGTAATCACACCTTCCTTTAAAGGTACGTTAAAATCACAACGAACTAATACCTTTAAACCTTTTACATTGATATCATCAACTGATTTTTTGTTAAGCATATTAACTTTCCTTTCTAATTTTCATATTTATAAATCCATATTGTATTAAACTAAAAGCCTATACATGAACAAAAGGCCCGGCCCATTAAAGCCGGACCCTTTTGGATCTTAATATTCTTAAACTTATGCAAGTTCTGAGAAGTATTTGATTGTTCTAACCATCTGGCTTGTGTATGAGTTTTCGTTGTCATACCATGAAACAACCTGTACTTCATATGTGTCATCGTCAACCTTTGATACCATTGTCTGTGTAGCATCAAATAATGAACCATATCTCATACCTACGATATCTGAAGAAACGATTTCGTCTTCATTGTATCCGTATGATTCGTTTGAAGCTGCCTTCATAGCTGCGTTGATACCTTCAACTGTGATATCTTTTCCTTTAACTACAGCTGTAAGAACTGTTGTTGATCCTGTTGGAACTGGAACTCTCTGTGCAGATCCGATTAATTTTCCGTTTAATTCTGGAATAACTAATCCGATAGCTTTTGCAGCACCTGTTGAGTTAGGAACGATATTTACTGCAGCTGCTCTTGATCTTCTTAAGTCACCCTTTCTCTGAGGACCATCAAGAGTCATCTGATCACCTGTGTAAGCATGAATTGTTAACATGATACCACTCTGGATTGGAGCGTATTTGTTAAGAGCATCAGCCATAGGTGCTAAACAGTTTGTTGTACATGAAGCAGCTGAGATAATTGTATCTTCTGGCTTTAATGTATTGTGGTTTGTGTTGTAAACGATTGTAGGAAGATCATTTCCAGCTGGAGCTGAAATAACAACCTTACGAGCACCAGCCTTGATATGAGCCTGTGCTTTGTCTTTTGATGTATAGAAACCTGTACATTCTAATACTACGTCTACATTTAATTCTCCCCAAGGGCAATTTGAAGCATCAGCTTCTGCATAAATCTTGATTTCTTTTCCATCAACAATGATAGAATCTTCTGTAGCTGAAACTGTATCAGCCTTTTCGTATTTACCCTGTGATGAATCATACTTTAATAAATGAGCTAACATCTTAGGACTTGTTAAGTCGTTGATAGCTACTACTTCATAACCTTCAGCACCAAACATCTGTCTGAAAGCAAGACGTCCAATACGTCCAAATCCGTTAATTGCAACTTTAACTGCCATTTGATTTTTCCTCCTGAAAAATTTAATTATTTTATTGTTAATTTTCATTAACCTAATGCTTATTTTACATAATTAATCTACAAATATCAAGGTATTTTTATGGTTTTTCTTGGTTTTTTGTTAAATTTTTGTCAATTTTAATACATTGAAACGTTATTGTGGATTTTTATTTGTGTTTTTGTTATATTTTAAATAGTATTTTCGAAAAAAACTTTACGTAATTTATATTAAATTTCAAGAATGGAGCCTAATATGTTTTCAGATTATCATGTTCACAGTGAGTTTTCTTTTGATTCAGAAGAAAAAATATCCAATATTATAAAAAAAGCAATTTCTTTAAACATGAAACAGATTGCCATTACTGATCATCAGGATTTTAACTGGCCGGTAAAAGGCGAAGCGCCTCTTATTGATTTACCAGAATATGATTCCACTATTTCATTCTTTAAAAATCAATATAAAAATCAAATTGAAATCATCAAAGGCATTGAACTTGGTTTAATGGACAACTGTGCTGAAAAATATCAGTATTTATTTGACCATCATTCTTTTGATTTCGTAATTGGCTCCTGTCATATTGTTGACAATATGGACCCTTATTATTCACAATTTTGGGAAAACCGAGATGACAGAATGGCTTTTGAACTTTATTTTAATACTCTTTACAATGGTCTTTTGTCCTTTAACAAAATAGACACTCTTGGACATTTTGATTATATTGTTCGTTATAGTCCAAACAAAAATTCCAATTATTCTGTTTATGACTACACAGATATAATCGATATGATTTTAAAATATATTATTTCTAATGATATAAAACTTGAACTAAATACATCAAATCTTGCAAAGGAACTTGATTTTATTAATCCTCATAATGACATAATCAAAAGGTATAAAGAACTTGGAGGGAGTTATGTCACTATAGGGTCTGATGCCCACAAATCACAGGATATAGGGTGTGGCTTTGATTTTGTAAAAAATATTATTGATTATTATAACTTGAAAATATTTACTCTTTAAAATTTATTTTTGTTCTTTGAGACATAAATAATATTTTCAGTAAATACACATAAATTTCCTTTCATTGTTTGTCAAAAGCAGTACATACAAACAATTTGGGATGGCTAAAGTAAAAATAATTAAAAGGCTGTATATTAGTTTTTTTCTAATACACAGCCTTTATTAATTTATAATTTTTTACAATTAATAACCATTTTCCTGATTTTAACTTCTTCAGTTTCAAAGCAATTATTTAGAAACACTGGTTTCAAAACTATCCTTTTGTTATAGCGAACGCATTAACATTATATTTCTTTTTAATTTTTCTATTGTATAGTCTATTTCTTCTTTTGTGTTATCTGCACACAATGTTATGCGAATTGTTCCATAGGCATATTTTTCAGGTATACCTATTGCCGTTATAACATGAGATGGCTTCCTGGAGTCTGTATTGCAGGCAGAACCTGATGACATACATACTCCGTCATTATCCATCAAAACAACCAAGGAGGTTCCATCTACTCCGGCTATTGTAAAATTTGCATTTCCAGGAAGTCTTTTTGTTGGATGACCGTTTAATCTTACATATGGTATCTCTGAAAGAACTCTGTGAATCAAATAATCCCTTAATATTATTTCTTTTTCCATTCTTATTTTTAACTCTTTCATTGCATTTTTTACTGCAACACTCATTCCAACTATTCCCGCAACATTTTCTGTTCCTGCTCTCTTGCCACTTTCCTGACTGCCACCATATATAAATGACTCTGTATTTTCAGGGTTTCTCACATACAAAAACCCTACCCCCTTTGGTCCGTGAAATTTATGACTGCTGGCACTTAACATATCTATGTTCATTTCATCTACATCAATTGGGATATGTCCAAATGCCTGAACTGCATCAGTGTGAAAAGTTACATTATTTTCTTTTGCAACCTGACCTATATTTTTTATCTGCTCTATTGTTCCTATCTCATTGTTTGCAAACATCACTGATATCAAAGATGTATCTTTTCTTATAAATCTTTTTATGTCATTGGGATTAATTATACCTTCACGGTCATTTTCAAGATAAGTGATTTTCATACCTTTTTCTTTTAGTTTTTCACATTTATTTAATATTGCATGATGCTCTATTTTTGTTGTTATTATATGATTGCCTTTTTTTGATGCCTCCTCTAAAACCCAGTTGTCTGATTCTGTTCCACCTGATGTAAAAAATATATTTTCAGGCTTTGTATTTAATGCCTCAGATATTATCCTTCTACCTTTTTCTACAATTTCTTTTGACTGCTTGGATAAATGATAAAGCCCTGATGGATTGCCATACATATTGTTTAAATAGGGTTCCATTGCTTCTAATGCTTCATCACATATTTTAGTTGTTGCTGCATTGTCCAAATAAATCATGGTTTACTCCTTTTTTTGTTATGTTTGTAGTATTTTTTCCTGTTTATTGAATAAATTGTAATAAACAAAAACTAAAGTGATTGTCTATGTCCGTAAAAAAACAAATTATCAAAGGTACAATAATACTAACAGGTGCTACTATACTCAGTCGTGTGCTGGGTTTCTTATATAGAATATTCCTTTCAAATCTGATAGGTGCAAAGGGAATGGGAATTTTTCAATTAATTTTTCCTGTTCTTGGTTTTTGTATTGCCATAAGCTGTGGTGGAATTCAAATTGCTGTTTCAAGATTTGTTGCTGAAAGTAAGAACTTAAAAGAAAGATTTCTGGTATTGCTGGGCAGTATTATTATGTCATTAGCTTTGTCAGTTCTTACTATGGGACTTTTGTACGTTTTTGCAGATAGTATTTCCATCTACCTGATTCATAACAAACATTGCACTGAATTACTTAAACTTGCTGCTTTTACTATTCCTTTGGCAGCTATTCATTCATGCATTGGTGGATATTATCTTGGCATGAAAAAAACTTTTGTTCCTGCTGTTTCTGCCATCATAGAGCAAATTGTAAAGGTTGTTTCCATAGTCATTATTGGACTTGTATGTACAGATAGCAACATAAAAATAACACCAATTATTGCAGTTTATTCTATGATTATTTCAGAAATTTTCGGTGCAGGATTTTGTCTTATTTCAGTATCCGGCGAAAGCAAGTATGCTGTTAAGTTTTCTCATCTTTTTGCATCTATAAAGAAACTGTTTTCTGTTTCATATGTACTTACTGCAAATAAAATAATGATTACTTTTTTACAATGTGTGGAAGCTATTCTTGTACCTATTGTATTGGTCAAAAGTGGTTTAAGCTCTGATAATGCTCTTGAAATATATGGTATTTTAACAGGTATGGCACTTCCCGTTATAATGTTTCCTTCTGCACTAAATACCTCTATTTCAACCATGGTTCTACCTACGGTTGCATCTGCCAATACCTCCGGAAAAAACCGCCAGTTGAAACGGACTACTACTGTTTCAATATGGTTTTCAATAGTTATTGGCATATTTTTTATAGGATTCTTTTTACAGTTTGGAGATTTTATAGGAAGTGTAATCTTTGGGCATAAAAAGGTAGGAGAATATATTATGATTTTGGCATGGCTGTGTCCTTTTATGTATTTATCAATTACATTAGGTTCTATTTTACATGGACTTGGGAAAACCAACACAGCATTTATACACAATGTCCTTGGCACATTAATAAGACTATGTCTCCTTTGGTTTGGCGTCCCGCAAGTGGGAATTGTGGGTTATCTGTGGGGACTTTTGTTAAGTGAGGTTTTGGTTACATTTTTACATAGTCTTTATATAAAAAAGGAAATAGATTTTAAATTTAATCCTTTTACAAATATAATAAAACCTGCCATCTGGATGTTTATCAGTATGGCAGGTTGTAAACTTGTTCAATTTATATTTAGTTTTTCAAGTTTTTCAGGCATATTGTTTTTATATGTAAGTTATGCCTTTAGTGGAATAACTCTTTTAGGTATTTTCTCCTACTTTGTTTTCAACAATTATAAAGACATTAACAATTACTGCTAGAATAAAAATCTTAAATTGTAAAAGAATTTTTTAATAATATTTATTCTTAATTTTTTCTTTTGAGATAATTTAACTCTTTTTATACTATTAGGATTTTCATAGGTTCCATCTTTTTTTGATACAGTGGCTGATGTTTCGTACTTTTCCATTGATTTTAGCAGGCTTTTGTTTATGTCTTTGCTGTCAACTACAAGCATTAGTTCTGTATCAAGATATGCACTGCGCATATCCATATTAAAAGAACCAATAATAGAAATATTATCGTCTATTAAAACACTTTTTCCATGATAAGACATTCCACCCTCATACTCCAGAATACTTACTCCTGTATTTAATATTTTCTGTTTATTTTTTGAATAATCCGCTGCACCAAATGGATTTCCGTTGTTTGCCACTGAATTTGTCATTATAGTAACCTGTGGTACTTTGTCTGCCACTGTAGTTAAACCCTTATACATATAACCGTTACAAATAATGTATGGTGTGTGAATTTTCACTTTCTCCTTTGCATTTTCCATTAAGGAACACAATTTGTACCACACTATAGGCTTTTTAGCCTTATAATCTGTTGGATTGGATAACAACGACACATTATTTATCTTTACAGTATCCTTTTTATAATCTTTGTTATTTATTTCTTTTTTGTATTTTTCATAAAATTTGTTATATGAATTTTCAATATCTGTTATAGCATTTTTTACGCTAACTTTATATTTATTGAAATTGCTGTTATGGTATAATCCACACTCTTTATAATTCCATATTTTATCAAAGTAAGATTCCAAATCATATACTGAGGCTGTTTTATCATCTTTTTCGCTATAAATTAAAATATCCCTGTCATAATTTTTATACTTTGAAAAATCTCCAAGGAAATAATCAAAGGTATTTCTTCCACCAATAATGTATGTCTTATCATCTGCAATTAAATACTTGTCATGCATACGCCCCATAGACTTATAAGACAGTAGAGGATTTACTTTGTTATATATTTTCAAATTTACATTCTCATTTAATGATAGTGCATAAAAATATGGATTCCACTCCATTGCCGTCCAGCTTTCCATTCCATCAACAACTATTTTCACATCAATTCCTTTATTGGCCGCTTCAAGTAAAGCCCCTATCATTACTTTTCCACTATTGTCACTGTGAAATGCAAATGTTGACATTGTAATTTTCTTCTTTGCTGATTTTATTAACCTTACTCTTTCAATTAATGCCTGATTATTATCTTCAATGACTTTTCCACGTTCATAAGATGTTCGTTGTTTCCAAATGTCATTTTGTACCAACTGTTCCTGCAACTTTTTATCAATAACAGGCTGATCTTTGTAGGCTAAAATTACCCCTGAAATCATATAAGTCAAAAGTCCCACAATCAAAGCTGTTATAATTATTTTTTTATGTTTTATATTTTTGATTTTAGAAGTTGCTTTTATTTTCTTTAACAACTCTTTTATGATTTTAATATTCAAAATGGTAATGGATACGGCAATCATAATGCCTGCCACAAAATATGTAACATTCTGATACACTACCAATATGATTAATATAATTAATGTAAACAAATTGCATATAGTGGATTTGTTATCATTATTGACCTTTTCAATTTCATTAATATTTGTCTTGGGTATGCTTTTATTGTTTATGTTAGCAAAGAACCTGTCGTTTTCATTACTTATATTTGAATAAATCCTGTTGCTTTCATTTTTAACATGTTTGTTTGTAACAATACTTACTATCTCCTCCAAAACCATGGCTGCCAAAAGATAAACTGCTGTTGGAAATTTTGTACAAAGAAAAATGGCAGTAATATACATAATGATTTTTATTAAAGCATAAAAAATTGTTTTCTTTTTACATATTTTTGCCATCTTTTCTCTATACATAATATTCCTCTTTTAATTATACTGACTGTTATATAAGTTGTAATAAAAACCTTTCTTTTCCAGCAACTGTTCATGATTTCCCTGCTCAATAATCTGTCCGTTATTCATAACAAGTATAGTGTCTGCCTCTTTGATTGTTGAAAGTCTGTGGGCAACTATAAAAGTTGTTCTACCTTTCATCATCTTGTTAAAGGCTTTTTGGATTCTTATTTCTGTTCTTGTGTCAATGGAAGATGTTGCCTCATCTAATATAAGCATTGGTGGTAATGCAAGCATTACCCTTGCAATGCACAAAAGCTGTTTTTGTCCCTGAGACAGGTTGCCACCGTCTTCTCCAATAACAGTATCATATCTATTTGGTAAACGTTTAATAAAACTGTGGGCATGACTTTGCTTTGCTGCCTCTATAATTTCTTCTCTAGTAGCATCAGGTTTTCCAAAGGCTATATTATCGGCAATGGTTTCTTTTTGAAGCCATGTTTCCTGCAGTACCATTCCATAATTGCTACGGAGACTTTTTCTTGTGATTTCAGTTATATTTTTGTCATCTACAGTGATTTTTCCTGAATCCACATCATAAAATCTCATCAGCAGATTGATAATTGTTGTTTTACCACAACCTGTAGGTCCAACAATTGCCACTCTTTGTCCCGGCTTTACATGTAAATTAAGTTTTTTAATTAATTCTTTATCTTTAACATATGAAAAGTCAACATTTTCAATATCAATCCTTCCCAATACATCTGTTAATACTGTCTCTTCTGTGGCTTCAACATCTACTATTTCTTCTTCGTTTATTAAAGCAAACACTCTTGCACTACATGCAATGGCATTTTGTAATTCTGTAATAACACCTGAAATTTCATTAAATGGCTTTGTATACTGATTTGCATAACTTAATATAGTCATCAGTCCACCAACTGTAATTCCTCTTGCCAATACTGCCTCCAAGCCACCAAATATTGCAACTAAAGCATATACAATATTGTTTACAAATCTTGTACTTGGGTTGGTAATTGATGAAAAGAAAGTTGCCTTTTCATTTACCTTCCACAATCTGTCATTTGTATCGTCAAAACTTTCTAATATATTTCCTTCCTGACCAAAAGCTTTTACTACCTTAAGACCACTTAAAGTTTCATCGATGATTCCTGTCTGTTCTCCTCTTATTTCAGATTGAGTTATGAACATTGAGTATGTTCTTTTTGCTATAAAACTTGCCACAAAGAAAGATAAAGGTGTGACACATATTACAACAAGAGCAATTTTAAAATCAATCTGAATCATAAAAATCAATGTAAACAGTATAGTGATTACTCCCGTAAATAAATTGGAGAATCCCATTAAAAGACCATCTGCCAACTGGTCAACATCTGTTATAATGTTGTTTACAATATCACCGCTGGATTTTGAATCAATGTAACTTACAGGAAGTTTCTGGATTTTATCAAAAGCCTCTTTTCTAATGTCACGTATAACATTGTAAGTAACTCTGTTGTTGCAAAGTCCCATAATCCACCAGCCAATTGCTGCAATAACTGTACATATAACAATATGCATAATAATATCTTTAAGTCCTACAAAATCCACTTTTCCTGCATCAATAATCCTATCTGTTCCAAGACCAATTAACTTTGGAATATACAAAGAAAGTATTACATATGCAGTTGCAAATACCACTGATAATAACAACATATACCAGTATTTTTTTATTCTTTTAAGAAGTTCCCTTAGGGCATCTTTTTGTGTCATATTGCTCATTTATCTGCCCTCCTTCTTTGTACTTTTAAACTGTGATTCGTATATTTCTCTGTATACCTGACAATTTTCTAACAACTGTTCGTGCTTTCCAACACCAACAACCTGTCCATCATCTAAAACAATGATCTGGTCGGCATCCATAATAGATGATGTACGCTGTGATACTATAAAAGTTGTAACAACGTCAAGTTCCCTTATGGATTTTCTCAACTTTGCTTCTGTAGCAAAATCAAGTGCTGATGAGCTGTCATCTAAAATTAAAATCTCCGGTTTTTTAACTAAAGCTCTTGCAATAGTTAATCTTTGCTTTTGTCCACCTGAAAAATTCTTTCCCCTTTGAGCAACAAAAGAATCAATGCCATCTTCTTTTTCCATTACAAAGTCATAACTTTGAGATTTCTTTAAAGCGTCAATCAAATCTTCTTCTGTTGCATTTTCATTTCCCCACAAAAGATTACTTCTAACAGTTCCCTTAAACAACAATGCTTTCTGTGGAACTGTTGATATTTTTTTCTGTAATGCTGATTTTTTAAACTCTTTTATATCTGCACCTTCTATTTTTAAAGTTCCCTCTGTTGGATAGTAAAATCCGGGAATCATATTTACCAATGTTGTTTTTCCAGAGCCTGTACCACCTATGATACCAATGGTTTCACCACTTCTAACTTTCAGATTTACACCTGCAATGGAACTTTCACCTGCACCTTCATAAGTTAACGAAACATTGTCAAACTCTACTTTTATGTCTGAATCAGGACCATTATACAAAGTTCCATTATCTTCCTCACATGGAATGTCAAATATTTCATTAACTCTGTTTGCACATGCAAAAGCTTTTGTCAAATTAATTATAAGACTTGCAAGTTTGATTAGTTCAACCAAAATCTGGGACATGTAGTTTACTAATGCAACAACCTTTCCCTGAGAAAGCTGTCCCACATCCACTCTTATTCCACCAAACCATAATATGGCAATAATTGCCACATTGATTACAACAAAAGTGGCTGGATTCATAAGTGTTGAAACTCTACCTGCAACAATCTGAAATTTATTTAAAATCTCTGTTTCCTGATTGTATTCCTCTACTTCCTGTGATTCTCTGTTAAAAGCCCTGATAACCCTTGTTCCACTTAGATTTTCTCTTGTGTGACCCATTACAGTATCCAAAGAGTTTTGAACAACCTTATACATTGGTATTGTTATAAGCATAATTCCAAAAACAATTACAGAAAGTCCCGGAATTGCCACAGCAAATACAGTGGCTGTTTTCACATCTACAGTAAATGCCATAATCATTGCTCCAATTACAATAAATGGTGAGCGAAGTAATAATCTAAGTACCATATTGACCTGTGACTGTATTTGGTTTACATCAGCAGTCATTCTTGTAATAAAAGTTGAAGGTCCATACTGGTCAATCTGTGTGTAAGATAATCCACCAATATGCTTAAACAAATCATGTCTTAATCCCCGTCCAAATCCTGCTGCTGCTTTTGCTGCAAAATGCTGGGCTGTTATGGAAAAAGTTAATCCAATTGCTGCTAAAAGTAAAAGAACCCCTCCCATTTGCAAAATATATGCTGTGTCATTTTCTGCAATACCATTGTCAATTATGGCTGCCACTACCAATGGCACAAGCAAATCAAAGCATGCTTCCAACATCTTAAATAAAGGAGCAAAAAATGACTCTTTTTTATAATCTTTTAAATACTTTAATAACTTAAACATAATTTTCCTCTTAACAACAAAGACTATGAATATTAGAGACAAACTTCTCCAAATCTCCATAGCCTTTATTTGTATTATATATTCTTACTTAATATCAGAAATATATTCACTATAATATATCATCATTTGTAATAATGATTACTTCAGTAATACTAACTCTTCCTAGTATACCATAGCTTCTTCTTCGCCACTCATTACTCTAATTGCGCCTTGAGCAAGTGCAAGTAATTCGTCTTCGCCGGGATAAATTGTAACAGGTGCAATCCATTCAACTGCATTCTTCATGTGTTCCTGAGTAAGTGCATTGTAAGCAATACCACCTGTTAAAATAATCTGATCAACCTTTCCACCAAGAACTACTGCCATAGCTCCGATTTCTTTTTCTAACTGATAATGGAAAGCATCCATAACTAATTTTGCTTTTTCATCTTTTTCAGCCATCTTTACAAGGTCTCTCATATCGTTTGTTCCAACATATGCATTGAAGCCGCCATTTCCGTTAAGCATTTTTCCAACTTCTGCCTGTGTATATTCACCGCTAAAACAAACTTTCATTAATGCTCCTGATGGAAGCCCGCCTGATCTTTCAGGTGAGAAAGGACCATCACCATCTAATGCATTGGCAACATCTACAACTTTTCCGTTTTTGTGTGCTCCTACTGAAACACCACCACCCATATGAACAACAATTAAGTTAAGGTCTTCATATGCTTTTCCAACTTCCTTTGCATATCTCTTTGCTACTGCTTTCTGATTTAATGCATGGAAAATTGAAATACGTGGCATCTTTGGATGTCCTGACAATCTTGCAACATCCTGAAGTTCATCAACTACAACAGGGTCTACAATGTATGATGGCACGTTAATCTGTGATGCAATTTCATTTGCCAAAATGCCACCAAGGTTTGATGCATGCTGTCCCTGCTTTCCAATTTTTAAATCCTCTAATAACTCTGGTGTTGTAGCATAAGTACCACCTGGAATTGGTTTTAGTAAACCGCCACGTCCTACTACTACATCTATATCATTAAGGTCTACGTTTTTTTCTTGTAATACGTTTAAGATAACTTCTTTTCTGAAATCTTTCTGTGCATAAATTGTATCGTACTGTGCAATTTCTTCTGTAGAATGTCTAAGTGTTTCTTCCATTACCTGTGTTTCATCTTCATATACACCAATCTTTGTTGATGTTGAACCAGGATTGATAATTAAAATTTTATAAGCCATTTTAAATCTCCTTTTTATTCTCTTTAACTTTTTAGACAATTTATTATTTATTCATTTCTTCTGCAACAATTGCTGCTAAAGCGATTGAATTTACTTTTACTTCAAATTCATCTGAACGTGATGTAAGAATAACAGGAGCACTTGTACCTGTTAAGATATTTCCGTTTTTACATTCAGCTGTATGAACTAAACACTTGTATGTAATATTTCCTGCATGGATGTCAGGGAATAATAAAACATCTGCGTCACCAACAATCTTTCTGTTTGTAGTTCCCTTATGGAAAGCTGCCTGTGGTTCAATTGCCAAATCAAGTGAAAGTGGTCCGTCAACGATACATCCTGTAATGTCTCCGTTTTCGTTCATCTTTGTTAATTCAACTGCATCTACTGTACACTGCATCTTAGGGTTTTCTACTTCTACTGCTGCAAGTGGGGCAACCTTTGGACACTCAACTCCACAAGCATGGGCAATCTCTACTGTATTCTTAATAATGTTTGCCTTTGTATCTAAATCAGGATATGGAACAAATGCTACGTCTGATAAGAATAATAAATGATCAACACCTTTTATTTCAAACACGCAAACATGTGATAATGTCTTATCTGTTCTAAGTCCTACTTCTTTATCTAATACACTTTTAAGGAATGACTTTGTGTCAATAAGACCCTTCATATACATATCAGCTTCACCATCATGAACTAACTTAACAGCTGTTCTTGCTGCCTCAATAGGATCTTCAACATTAATAATCTTATAATCATCTATATGCATCTTTAATGTTCTGGCAATAGTCTTAATTTCTGCTTCGTTACCTACTAATATAGCGTCAGCAATACCTCTTTCCTTTGCTGCCTTTACAGCCTCTAATACTGCATCATCCTGTGCACAGGCAACAGCTACTGTTTTCTTTGAACATTCTGAAACCTTTGCAAGTAAATCATCAAAACTCTTTGTCATCTTTGTATACCTCACATTTTTATTTTTGTCGGCAAGCATATTATATATAATTTCGCCATAATCACATTAAATGATAGCACTTTCCCCTTATTCGGTCAAGAAAAAACACCAAGGTCATGCCTTGGTGCTTTTAGGATTAAGATTAAAAATTTTAAAATATATGTAGGTACCATATATGTATTTATTTGATTAAACGTTTGTACAGTTTGCCCTTATTATACAAACGTCTAATATACTAGTTTAAACTAATGCTTTTCCCAACTCTTTACACTGGTTTACAGCATCCTCATCCGGTGCTTCGTTACAGATTACAAAATCATTTGGCATAACAGCACCATCATTCTGACATGTTTCTTCCCATGTTCTCATCCATTCTCCGTCACCCCAGCCATAAGAACCAAAAAGTCCTATCTTTTTACCACTTAACTTTGGTTCACAAGCTAAAAATACAGGTTCAAATTCTCCTTCTTCCAACTGTTCAGCTCCCATTGAAGGACATCCAAATGCTATTGCATCATAATCGTCCATCTTGTCAGCGCTAAAATCAGAAACATATATTACGTCACATTCAGCCCCGGCTTCCTTTGCACCTTCAGCTACACTTGTAGCCATAACCCCTGTATTTCCTGTTCCACTCCAAAATACTACCGCTATTTTACTCATATTTTCCTTCTTTCCTTTTAGTTCATTTTCAAAATCTATTTACCTTGTTGCTACCTGTACTATGCTGCCACGGTCAACTTCATTATGCTTCTTCCCTGACTCCACAATTTACGATAAATCATTGTGCATTTATCATACTTTGCAAATTCTTTTATGGCTTTTTCCATGTCGCCGTATACTTTCCAATATCCACAGCACTTAAAGTTGTTTCCTTTATTTTTTATAAAGCCTTCTACGTCTTCAATAGGATAGCCCAGAAATAATCCTATTTCATGTGGAAAAGATTTTAAGTCTACAAGTCTTTTCTTTAATCTGTTGACAAGATACTCAATTTCAAAATTTTGATATCCACACTTTTTAAGAAAATTTCGTACAGCAGTGTTTGACATATCTTTCATTAACTGATTGATTCTGTAAACATAAATAAGCGCTGAGCTATCATCTTTTCTAAGTACTTCAATCCTTACACCTTTACTTACAAACTTTTTATTAATTATATCAATGCTCTTTACAACCTGTGAAAATGTAATGTTGTCATGAGCATAATGCCAATTAAATAAGCTTGCCGTTTTTAAGGAGGCTAATGTAGAGGAGCACCATGTAATTAAGTACTTTTCAACCATTCCGTTTTCCCTCGATTCAATCACAATTTTATTACATATTTTTCATTTGCCCTGTATGCCTTTAATTTTTCTTTTG
>URQO01000027.1 GCA_900550135.1 uncultured Eubacterium sp. | reverse complement strand
CTTAAAATCCTGTTGTGGCAACACAGTACCGGTTCGATTCCGGTCACCGGCATAAGGTGTGTTTGAGTGTATCAGACACACCTTTTTGTTATGTAAGGAAAATTTATACAAAATAATAAAAAAGCTCTAAACTTTATCCCCAAAAGTCAAGTTTAGAACCAGCAAAGTTTAAAAAACGAAATATATCGGTAAAATGAAAGGAATGGCATGTATACAAGACGGGAAGCAATAGAGTTTGGCTTAACATTTGAAAATACATATTTGGACACTCCATTTAAGGATACCAATTGGCAACTTGTACGTGTTAAGGAAAGTAAAAAAGCATTTCTCTGGATTTATGAAAAGGATGATTTGATCAATCTAAATGTTAAGGTGGATCCACAGTGGAGAGATTTTTGGAGACAGACATATGAAGCTGTTATTCCGGGGTATCATCAAAACAAAGATCATTGGAATACAATTATACTTGATGGAAGTGTGCCTAATGATGATATTAAAAGAATGATTGCTGAGAGTTATGATATTATTACTGACAGTCCTACAAAAAGAATATATGAAGCAGTAAAGAAAATTCCCAAAGGTCATGTGGCAACTTATGGTCAAATTGCAGAGATGGCAGGTGAGCCAAAGATGGCAAGAGCTGTAGGCAACGCCTTGCATAAAAATCCTGACCCTGAAAATATTCCATGCTTCAGAGTGGTAAATTCTAAGGGAGAGTTGTCAGGTGCTTTTGCTTTTGGTGGCAAAAATGAACAGGCAAGAAGGCTGATTCAGGACGGAGTGGAAGTAGTAGATGGAAAAGTTGATTTGAAAAAATACGGAATTTAAAAAATTTTTCACTAAATGAATGATTCTGAAAAAAACCAGCTAAATGATTCATTAATAAGAGTTAAAAATAAAAACGTATACTGAGAAAATGGTTCATATAAAAACGTATACTGGGAAAATGTGGTTTGACACTATTAATTATATTAGGTAGAATAATTAAGTTAAAGATAAAATGCTAGGAGGCACAACATTTTTTCATTACTTGTTTGTGCCTTGAGCGAAGCGAAAGGAATGATAAAAATTATGAAAATTGGATTTGGATGCGATCATGCAGCAATTGATTTAAAAAATGAATTAATTGAATATATGACAGAAAAAGGATACGAATGTGTAGACTATGGAACAAACTATGATGAAAATGGTGAAATCATAAAATGCGACTACCCTGCAAAAGGTGAAGAGGTAGGTCGTGCTGTTGTTTCAAAAGAAGTAGATTATGGTGTGCTGATGTGTGGCACCGGAATTGGTATTTCTATTGCAGCTAACAAAGTGCCGGGAGTTATCGCGGCAGTATGTAGTGAGCCATATTCAGCAAAACTTACAAAGCAGCATAACAATGCAAATATTATTGCATTTGGTGCAAGAGTAGTTGGAAGCGAATTAGCAAAAATGATTCTTGATGAATTCTTCGGAGCAGAATTTGAAGGCGGAAGACATCAAAGAAGAGTTGATATGATTAGAGAAATAGAAAACAGATAAACACTTAGGATAAATAATGGTAACAATTAAGGAAGTAAAAACAAGAAAACAACTTAGAACCTTTGCAGGTTTTAATGAAAAAATGTATAGAAATGTGCCACAGGCAATGCCTGACCTTATTTTTGATGAAATGAATAATTTTAATCCAAAGAAAAATCCGGCATACGAATACGCAGAGTCAAGGCAGTGGCTTGCATATAAAGACGGCAAGTGTGTAGGCCGTATTGGCGCAATTATCAGTCATAAGGCAAATAAAAAATGGGCCAGAAAACGTATACGATTTACAAGAGTAGACTTTATTGATGATTATGAAGTATCAGAAGCGTTATTTAAAACAGTTGAAGACTGGGGAAGAGAGCGTGGCCTTGAGGCAATACACGGACCTATGGGATTTTGCGATTTGGATCAGCAGGGTATGTTAATAGAAGGATTTGATTACGACGGCATTTTCATTACAATAAACAATGCACCTTATTATAAGGAACATATGGAAAGGCTGGGCTATGGAAAGTCAGTTGACTGGATTGAGAACCGTATCAAAATTCCAACTAAGACACCTGAAATTTTCGATAAAATGACGGAGAGAGTTCTGAAAGAAAATAAATTAAAAGTTGTAGAAATTAAAAGCCGATTTCAACTTAAAAAATATATCGAATATATTTTTGATGTGGTAAATGACACAGAAAAGGAATTGTATGGCGAAGTAGATTTGTCAGACGCACAGATTAGAAAATACGTAAAACAGTTTATTATGATGGTAAATGTTAGATTTATTTCATTAATAGTAAACGAGAAAGATGAAATGGTAGGTATAGGTGTAACAGTACCGTCTATGGGGCGTGCTTCAAAAAAATCACATGGAAGACTTTTACCATTTGGATGGGCAAGATTACTTTATGCACCATATTCAAAGCCTGAAACATTGGAACTTTATCTGGTTGGTGTAAGAGATGAATACAAAAATAAGGGGCTTCCTCTTATTTTAATGAATCAGATATTAAAATCAGCAATGAAAGATGGCATGAAATATGCAGAGACAGGACCAATGCTTGAGGAGAATATAAAAGTCCAATCTATGTGGAAACGATTTGATAAAATACAGCATAGAAGAAGACGTTGCTGGATTAAAGAGTTGTAATGTTATTAATGTTTAAGCTCTTTGTCAAGTATGGAGACGGTTTAGAACCTGTATTTAATTTGAATTACATAGTTAAATAAGAAGAGAGTTGACAAGGCTCTCTTTTTTTTATATAATTGCTTCACTACTTTAAAGCGTTACGGTTTAAAGTTCAACACTTTAAAGGAACGAAAATACATTTTAAGATTATGGAGGGACATTATGACAGTAACATTATGTTCAATTATGTTGGTTATATTTTTTGCTGTAATGATCTTTGTAGGATTTTACACAAGAAAGCATGCAACCGACGTTACAGGATTTGTTTTGGGAGGTCGTTCAGTAGGACCATGGCTTACAGCTTTTGCTTTTGGTACATCTTACTTTTCAGCAGTTATATTTGTAGGATATGCCGGACAGTTTGGATGGAACTTTGGTTTGGCATCAACATGGGCAGGCCTTGGTAATGCATTTATTGGTTCATTACTTGCATGGAACGTATTAGGCAGAAGAACAAGAGTTATGACACAGCATGTAGATGCAAAAACAATGCCTGATTTTTTTGGAAAGAGATTTAACTCAACATCACTAAAAGTAGCGGCATCAGTTATTGTATTTATTTTCCTTATTCCATATACAGCATCACTTTACAATGGACTTTCAAGTTTGTTCGGTCTTGTATTTGACATACCTTACTGGGTTGTAATTGCAGTGATGGCAGTGCTTACAGGATTTTATGTAATCTTTGGTGGATATATGGCCACAGCTATTAATGATTTTATTCAGGGTATTATTATGTTGTTTGGTATTTGTGCTGTTATAGGAGCAGTGCTTATGGACAATGGTGGCTTGGTTGAGGCAA
The DNA here is from genome assembly GCA_900550135.1 of uncultured Eubacterium sp. Classification (GTDB taxonomy): domain Bacteria; phylum Bacillota; class Clostridia; order Lachnospirales; family Lachnospiraceae; genus Eubacterium_G. The sequence goes on along the minus strand of URQO01000027.1, from coordinate 20,274 downwards.
CAAAAAGCCTTGCAAAAGTAACAGGTGATGCAGGATGGCAGGGAGCATATACAGCATTTCTTGGACCTGATCCATTGGCATTATTATTTGTAGTTATACTTACATCCCTTGGTACATGGGGGCTTCCACAGATGGTTGGAAAGTTTTATGCAATTAATAGTGAAAAAGACATACATAAAGGTACAGTTATTTCTACAGTATTTGCCATTATAGTAGCAGGTGGATGTTACTTCCTTGGTGGATTTGGCAGATTATACGGAGATAAAATAGCAATCAATCCTCAAACAGGAAAGCCATTATTTGACACGATTATACCAACAATGTTTTCAACACTTCCTGCACTTGTTGTTGCAATAGTTATTGTGTTGGTATTGTCAGCTTCAATGTCTACTCTTTCATCATTGGTTCTTACATCAAGTTCTACATTTACACTTGATGTAATTAAACCAGCTTCAAAGAAGGAAATGTCAGACAAAAAGCAGGTTACAATAATGAGATTTTTCATTGTGTTCTTTATTTTTATATCAGCTGTAATTGCAATATTTAAAGACTCACATCCTGAAGTTACATTTATCGCACAGATGATGGGTGTGTCATGGGGAGCTCTTGCAGGAGCATTTCTTGCACCATTCCTGTATGGTTTATATTGGAAAGGTGTTACTAAGACAGCTACTGTAGTATGTTTCGTCTGGGGATGTGGCATTGCAATTGTTCAGCTTATTATTACACTCTGCGGAATAGATATTACAGGATGGGGAACAATTCTTTCATATATATTTAAGTCATCAATCAACTCAGGCGTTATAGCCATGGTAGGAGGACTTGTTATCGTGCCAATTGTTAGTTTGTTTACAAAGAAACAGGACAGGAAAGAAGTAGATGATTTGTTTGAATGTTACGAAGAAAAAACAGAAGCAGTAGCAAAAGAACATTTAAAATAAAAAGAATAATCAAAATATATAAAAACTTAGAACATACAAAATAAATATATAAAAAATGAAAACAGTCTGGATTTTGGTGTGTGCAGTATTTGCCGCTTTGATGGCAAAGAAGAATGCTATACATCATCAGTCAGGCAGTTTTTTTTATGAAGTAAAATTCTTTCTCAAAATAGCTAAAGGAACAAAAAACACCTAAAATTAGTAAATATTTACAAAATAATCCAAAATAAACAGCAAAATTTCTGTTACATATTCTCATATGCGAATGAAACTATACATGTTATAATCAAAAAGAAATGACACAGAATATAGATAGAAGAAGATTATGGCAAAGACAAATAATATTAAAAGATTAATTCACATATTAATTGGACCAGCAATATTTGCTTTATGTACATTCTTAATACCATCAAGTGCATTTGGCGCAGTGGAAGCAAGAATGGCTATTGGTACAGTTTTGTGGATGGCTTATTGGTGGATTACAGCACCAATTGATTATGCAGTTACAGCATTTTTACCTATTGCGGTAAATGCTTTATTTTCATTAGTTGATATGAGCGCAATCATATCACAGTACGCTTCAGAAACAATCCTGTTATTACTTGGAGCTTCAATTTTAACAGTATCTTGGACAATTACAGGATTAGATAAACGTATTGCCGTAGCATTTTTAGGAATGCTGGGTACTTCATTATCATCACACATTGTATTCTGGTTTTTGTTGTCTACAATTTTATCAGCAGTGTTACCAAATGCAGTAGTTTGTGCAACAATTACACCAATTGCAGTATCAATGCTTCATTATGCAGGAATTAAGGACTTTGGAAAGGACGAAAGTGGAGCAGTTATACTTTTATCTATTGCATGGGGCGCCGGAATGGGTGGATTGTTCTCACCACTTGGTGGAGCTATGAACCTTGTTATTGTTGATTACATTCAGAAATTAACAGGAACAGAATTTATGTATACAACATGGGTTGTTAAATTCCTTCCTATAATGATAGTTCTTATAGTATCAAATGTTATTTATTTGTTATTAATTAAGCCAAAGAATATTCAGTTAGAGGGCTCAAAAGAATACTTTAAGGAAATGAAAAAAGATATGGGCAAAATGAGCATTCAGGAAATTATTTGCCTTGTATTATTTGCAATTGCAGCTATTTTGGCATTTACAAGAAATTTCTATGCAACAGTATTCCCTGATTTAAAACCGGCATATGTATTTATTGCCTGCGGTATTTTAGCATTCCTTATTGTTGATGAAAACGGTGAACGCCTTATGAAATGGGATTATGTTCAGACTCAGATTGTGTGGTCACTTATGTATGTGTTTGCAGGTGGTCTTGCAGCTGGAACATTGCTTACAGAGTCAGGAGCTGATGAGTGCATAGGAAAACTTGTATCAAATATGGGACTTACAGGTGGACTACTTACAATATTTGTAATAATTACAGTGACAATTATATTGTCTGATGTCACATCAAATACAGCAACAGCAGCAGTTGCAGTTCCTATTGTAATTTCAGTAATGAAGGGCATTGGAATCAATCCTATTCCATATATATTTATTGCATCAATAGGTGTAAACTTATCATTATCATATACATTGCCAACATCAGTACGTTCAGTACCGGTTGGATACGGAATGAAACCATCATACATGTTTAAGAAGGGATTACTTCTTACACTGATTATTATTGTATTAATGACAGCAATGTCAACAGTATTAATGAATGCAGGATGGTTCAATTATTAAAATTTTTAAGTTGGACAGGAAAGTATGCCAGTGAAAAAATGGTAGTTATATGATAAGTACTAAAAAATAATAATTAATAAAATATAATACTATTCAAAAGGAGACTTTACCGGAAACAGGAAAGTCTCCTTTTAATATGGCATTTTTTAAAATAAGTCAAAGGTTCGCTAGAAAATGAAACCACTTTTATTGACTTATATTTATTGATATTTTATAATGGTCTTTAGGACTTTAAAGCAGTGAAAAGAGAGGTAGGATTAAGATTGAGTAAACAGACAATTATGTTAGGTAATGAAGCTATTGCCAGAGGTGCATATGAAGCAGGTGTAAAGGTTACATCAGCATACCCTGGTACTCCAAGTACGGAGGTTAGCGAAAATGTAGTAAAATATGACGGAGTATATGCAGAATGGGCTCCAAACGAAAAGGTAGCAGCAGAAGTTGCCATTGGTGCATCAATGGCCGGTATCCGTTCCATGACAATGATGAAGATGGTTGGCCTTAATGTGGCAGCAGACCCTCTTTATTCAGGGGCATACATTGGTGTAAATGGTGGTATGGTTGTAGTTGTAGCAGATGACCCTGGTATTTACAGCTCACAGAACGAGCAGGATACAAGAATGGTAGGTCGTGCTTCAATGATTCCTGTTATTGAACCATCAGACAGTGAAGAAGCAAGAGTATTTACAAAGAGAGCATATGAATTATCAGAAGAATATGATACTCCAATTATTTTAAGAACAACCACAAGACTTGCACATTCACAGGGACTTGTAAATCTAGAAGACAGAGTGGAAGTTGATGACAAGCCATATGAAAGAAATGTAGCAAAGAATGTTATGATGCCGGGCAATGCCATCAAACGTCACATTCATGTTGAAGAACGTTTAAAGAGAATGGCAGAAGATGCATGTACATTAGACATAAATAAGGTTGAATACAATGACACAAGTATTGGTATTATTACAAGTGGTATCCCATACCAGTATGTAAAGGAAGTACTTCCAAATGCTTCAGTATTAAAGCTTGGATTGGTTCATCCTTTAGCAAAAGGACTTATAAAAGAGTTTGCTGAAAAAGTAGACAGAGTAGTAGTTGTAGAAGAGCTTGAGCCTGTTATAGAAGAGCAGGTTAAGGCGATGGGTATTAAGTGTGAGGGCAAGAATTTATTTACTGTTCAGGGTGAATACAGTGCCAACATGCTTAGAGAAAAACTTCTTGGAGAAATGGTAGAAATTGAACAGGCAGCAACAAACGCACCTGCAAGACCACCTATTCTTTGTCCGGGATGCCCACATAGAAGTACATATTCAGTATTAAAGAAATTAAGAATACATGCAGCAGGAGATATTGGGTGCTACACATTAGGTGCAGTAGCTCCACTTGGAGTAGTTGACACAACACTTTGTATGGGATCAAGTATTTCAACACTGCACGGAATGGAAAAGGCAAAAGGTAAAGATTATATTAAAAACTGGGTAGCTGTTATTGGTGATAGTACATTCCTTCATACAGGTGTAAACTCACTTATGAACATGGTGTACAACAAGGCAACAGGAACAGTTATTATTCTTGACAATTCAACAACAGGTATGACAGGTCATCAGGATCATCCGGCAACAGGAAAAACATTGGCAGGAGAGCCTGCATATGCAGTTGATTTGGTAGATTTGTGTAATGCACTTGGTGTAAAACACGTTGAAGTTGTTGATGCATTTGATGTAGACAGATTGACAAAGGTAGTAAAAGAAGAAGTTGCAAGAGACGAAGTATCAGTTATTATTTCACAGGCTCCTTGTGCATTATTAAAATCATTTGTTCCAAAGGGCAAGTGTTATACAGTACCTGAAAAATGCGTTAAATGTGGACAATGTTTAGTTCCGGGATGCCCTGCAATGACAAAAAATGCAGATGGCACAGTTTCAATCGACCAGACTATGTGTAACGGTTGTGGACTTTGCATGAGCAACTGTAAGTTTGGTGCAATAGAATTAAAGAAAAAAGGAGAATAATCATGGCAGAGACAAAGAATATAATGATAGTAGGCGTTGGCGGTCAGGGTACTCTCCTTACAAGTAGAATCCTTGGAGGTATTACCCTTGAGGCCGGATATGATGTAAAACTTTCAGAAGTACACGGTATGGCACAGCGTGGAGGTAGCGTTGTTACATATGTAAGATATGGAGAAAGTGTTGCAGAACCTATTGTAGAAGAAGGACAGGCTGATGTACTTATCGCTTTTGAAAGATTAGAAGCATTACGTTACGCTCATTTCCTAAAGAAAGACGGAGTTATTATTGTAAATGACCAGAGAATAGACCCAATGCCTGTAGTAACAGGAGCAGCAGAGTATCCTAAAGGTATAATCGAAGGTCTTTCAGGCAAACATAAAGTTATAGCAGTTGACGCTCAAAAAGAAGCTTTAGAACTTGGCAATTCAAGAGTGTTTAATGTGATTATTTTAGGTGTTGCCGCAAGCAAAATGGAATTTCCAAAAGAGCAGTGGATTGAAGTTATCAAAAAGACAGTTCCACCTAAGACAATTGACATTAACATCAAAGCATTTGAGCGTGGATATGAAATTGGATAAGGACATGATCAGATGATTATTGATATTCATACACATACATTCCCGGACAAGATAGCTGACAAAACTATTGCCGGAATGGAAAAGGAAATATTAAAAGGTCAGGGAATTGCTGTAAAACATGAAAGAGTTGCAACAGTGCAGGGCCTTATTGATAGCACAGATTCGGCGGGCATAGATTTGTCTGTTGTATGTCCGGTGGCAACCAATATTGCCCAGCCGGAGAAAATAAATAAAATGTCAGCAAAATATAACGAAAAAAGTCAGGACACAAAAATATTTTTCTTTGGAGCCATTCACCCTGATTGTGAAAATTACAAAGAGATTATAGATGATATAGTAGCTATGGATTTAAAGACAATCAAACTACATCCTGATTATCAGAAAACATATTTTGATGACGAGAAATATATACGTTTAATGGATTATGCAGCAAATAAAGGACTTGGCATAATCGTTCATGCAGGAGAGGATGTGGGACTTCCGGAAAAAGTACATTGTACGCCGGACATGGTACTTAATGTATGGCGTCACATCCAGCCGGAAAAACTGATTCTTGCACATATGGGAGGTTGGCGTATGTGGGATGAAGTGGAAGAAAAACTTATAGGGCTACCATTTTTCATGGACACGGCAGTGGCTCTTAACAAGAAGTTTCCGGTAAAACTGAGCAATGAACAGTTTTTAAGAATGGTAAGAAACCATGGCAGTGACAAGATTATATTTGGAACAGATACACCATGGTACGACCAAAAGCAGGCACTAATGGATTTGGACCAGATTGATTTGAATGATAATGAAAAAGTGCAAATCTTAGGAGAAAACGCAAATAACCTGTTTCATTTTTTCTAAATAACCTTAAATGCAAATAACTTTAAATTAAACAAACAGATGGAAAGATGAAAAAATTGCAGGTTATACATTAAAGAGTAGTTAGAAACCTATTGACAAGTTATGTAAACTAGAATCTGGTGCATATAGCGAAAATTGACAAAAAATAAGAGAGAAGGATAATAAAATGCCAATTACAGAATTATTAGAGAGAAATGCAAAAGAATTTGCAGATGATGTGGCTCTAGTAGAAATAAACCCGGATATTCAGGAAAAGAAAAGGGTAACATGGCGTGAATATGAATTGATTCAGCCGGATTTAAGACAGCAGTACAGAAGAGAAATTACATGGCATGTATTTAATGAAAAGGCAAACAGAGTTGCCAATTTACTACTTAGCCGTGGAGTGAGAAAGGGCGACAAAGTTGCCATTCTTATGATGAACTGTTTAGAGTGGCTTCCAATCTATTTTGGAATATTAAAAACAGGTGCTTTGGCAGTGCCTATGAATTTTAGATTTGATGAGCAGGAGATTAAGTATTGTCTTGACTTGTCAGAGACAGACGTACTGTTCTTTGGACCTGAATTTATTGGAAGATTAGAAGAAATAGTAGATGAAATTGATACAAAGAGAATTTTGTTTTATGTAGGTGGCGATTGCCCATCATTTGCAGAGGATTATAACGACCTGGTATCAAACTGTTCATCATTGTCACCTGATATTAAATTAACAGACAAAGATGATGCGGCAATTTATTTTTCTTCAGGAACTACAGGTTTCCCAAAGGCAATTTTACATAATCATGAAAGTTTAATGCATGCTGCAAAGGTTGAGCAGAATCATCACGGACAGACAAAGGATGATGTATTTTTGTGTATTCCACCACTTTATCATACAGGTGCCAAAATGCACTGGTTTGGTAGTTTGCTTACAGGTGGAAAGGCAGTTTTGTTAAAAGGAGTTACTCCAAAGACCATTATGGAAACAGTATCCAATGAAAAGTGTACCATTGTATGGCTGTTGGTTCCATGGGCACAGGATATTTTACTAGCATTAGACAGAGGCGAGATTAAAAAAGAAGATTACAATTTGGATCAGTGGAGACTGATGCACATCGGAGCACAGCCTGTACCACAGAGTCTTATTAAAAGATGGAAAGAATATTTCCCACATCATCAATATGACACAAACTATGGACTGAGCGAATCAATTGGTCCCGGATGTGTACATTTGGGAGTTGAAAACATACATAAAGTTGGAGCAATCGGTGTGCCAGGATATGGCTGGCAGGCAAAGATTGTAGACCCACAGGGAAATGAAGTGGCTCAGGGCCAAGTTGGCGAATTGATTGTAAAGGGTCCCGGTGTTATGACATGTTACTACAATGACGAAAAAGCTACAGCTGAGTGTTTAAAAGATGGATGGCTATACACAGGCGACATGGCAGAAATGGATGAAGACGGATTTATTTATCTTGTAGACAGAAAGAAAGATGTTATTATCAGTGGTGGTGAAAATATTTATCCTGTTCAGATAGAAAATTACTTAAGCAAGTATCCAAAGATAAAAGATGTAGCAGTAATCGGACTTGCTGATGAACGTCTTGGAGAAATTTCAGCAGCCATTGTTGAGTTAAATCCTGATACTGATTGCACAAAGGAAGAAATTAACGAGTTCTGCAAAGAACTTCCAAGATATAAAAGACCTAGAAAGATTATCTTTGCTGAAGTGCCTAGAAATGCCACAGGTAAAATTGAAAAGCCAAAACTTAGAGAAATTTATCACAGCAAGAATCTGGTAGACGCTCAAAATAGAGGTTAAAAATATAAAAATATACTGAATACAAAAATCTTTATGATTTGCAATGTTCAACAAAAAAGATGTTAGAAATGAAATGATACCTTTCAAGTAGAAGTTGATTATATAATCTGAATACTTAAGGACATTAAATTCCCAACATCTTTTTTTGAAGAAATTTTTAAAAAGCCAATGCAATAAAAACAAAAATCCATTCGTTTTAAAGATATTGAACACATATCACAAATGTAATAGAATATTAACAAAGGAGATAAATGTATGAAAAAAATATATAATAACAACAATAAAACAAAAGGAAATAAAATTAAAAAAATAACAATCTTTATGGCATTGTATTCAGCAATATTTACTGTGCTTGCCTTAACTTTAAGTGGAATCTTTGCCTCGGAAAGCAAAAGTTTTATCTGGGGTGTAGACGGAGCCGGTCAGCATCTGGTCGCGCTGAAATATATTAGAAATGCCATTATTACGTTCTTTACTACAGGCAAATTTGCCATGGTGGACTATTCTTTGGGACAGGGATTAGATGTAATAGGAACATTAAATTATTATGGATTTGGTGATCCTACATCAATATTTACAGTACTATTCCCTGCAAATCAACCGGAATTAATGTATAAAGGTATTATATTTATCAGAATGTATTTAAGTGGTATTGCAGTAGCATATTTGTGTAAGACCCTGGGCAAAACACGTATATACAGTGTTTTGCCTGCATCACTTCTTTATGCATTTTGCCCCTTTGCATTAATAGGTGGAATCAGACATCCGCTGTTTTTCTGCGGCATTATGTATCTTCCATTATTAATTGCAGCAGTTGAAAAAGTTATAAGAGACAAAAAGGTAGTTACACTGGCAGTAGTTGTGGCATTTGCATTTGCATCCAATTACTATTTTATGTATATGAATACAGTTCTTGCAGCACTTTACTTTTTTATAAGACAGGCAGGAATATATAAAGAATCAGGAGCAAAAAGAGTTTTTACAAGAATAGGAAAAATTATTGTGGGATACTTGTGGGGAATGGCAATGGCAGCTGTAATTTTGTTCCCATCAGTTTATGCATTTTTGAATAATGCAAGAACTGACGCAGACCTTGCACTTCCAACAACATTTTTTACTTCGGAATATTATGAAGCATTGTATAAAGGAATAGTTTCATCAGCAAGTATAGGTCACAGTTGGGCGATTCCCGGCATTGGTATGCTTGGCGCATTTGCGTTAAGTATAGTGATAGTCCATTGGAAAAAATCAGACAGAAGACTTATTGCAGGATTTGTAATATTGTTGGCAATGCTTAATTTCCAAATCGTTGGAAAAATAATGAACGGTTTTTCATATTCTACAATGAGATTTAGTTATGGTATGGCCCTTCTTCTTGTAATAATGCTTGTTTATGCATTAGAAGAATTAAAAGACGTGTCAAAAATTCCGGTATTTGTAGTATTGGGAATACTATTGGCAGTATATATTAGTTTCTTCTGGATTGCAAAAAGCGGTTCTGATACGCCAAAATTAGACACACAATCAGCCATTCTTGGAATTATAACTATAGTTGTAGTTTTAGCATATATTATTTTGAGAAATAAAAAATGGTCAGGCATTGTGTTGTATGGTGTGACAATTATTGCAGCAGTAAATGCAGCGTTTAATTTTGAAACCATCTTTAGCCATGAACAGTTGTACAACTGTTGGGATTATGTAGGAAGTGGTGGAATCAACACTTATATGTCAAAAGGTGGAACACCATCAATACAGAAGTTACAAAAGCAGGACAAATCATTTTACCGTGTGGAAAAAGAAAGAGACATGCTTAACAAATCAACTTACTGGGGATACAATCAGGCAACTTTCTACTGGAGTATTGTTCCAACAGGCATGACAGATCTTTATGTATCTGCATGTATGGGAAATCAGTACAAAACGTTTGTAGTCAGCGGACTTGAGGACAGACTTTGTCTGATGGCACTTGCAGGAATTAAATATTATGTAAACCAGGAAGAAGAAGCACCTTACGGCTATTATAAAATAGGTGAAGATGAAACAAGATTTGGAACAAATTATGTTTACAAAAATGCATTATATCTTCCACTTGGCATCACATATTCCTCATGTATGACAAAAGAGCAGTATGATAAGTTAAATCCTGTACAAAGAGAGCAGACTTTGCTTGAAAATGCAGTTGTAGATAAACAAATAGATGGTATTGAGACAAACAATACTGCTCAAAAAATAGAAAAGATACCAATTACTGTTGAAAAAATAGAAAAGGTAAAAATTGGTAAAAATATTAAAAAAGGCAAAAAACAAAGAGACACAAAAAAAATCAATATAACTGATAATGGAAAAAACAATATTGTTGTCAAGAGAAAAGGAAAATTATGGCTTAATTTCCAGGGAAAGGAAAATTGCCAGACATATATTGTTTTTGAGAATATGCATGTCAAAGATTTGAACCCTGACAAACGTATGGCTGCATTTAGAGGAAAGCATATGAGAGGAAGTATGCGTGTACTTGGAAATCAATGGGGATATTATTACAAGAAAGATGCTACAATTCTTAACTTAGGATATTCAAAGGATGCTCAGACCGAGTTTAAATTAAGATTTAGAAGTCGTAGAAAATATGAGTTTGATAATGCCTATGCTGTATGTGTTCCAATTGACAATTATGTAAATGCGGTGAACAAGTTAAAAGAAAACACTCTTGAAAATATCAAGATGGACACAAACTTGATTACAGGAAAAATTAAGGCAGACAAAGATGAAATTTTGCAGTTGTCAGTACCATATGCTGACGGATACAAAGTGTATGTTGATGGAAAGAAAACAGATACTTTTAAATCAAGCGTTGCATACTTAGGAGTGAAAATCTCAAAGGGAACTCATAATATCCGTGTAGAATATACTACACCATTTATCAAACTTGGATTTGTAACAAGTATTTGTGGTGTATTGATTTTGCTGGCATATGTATTAAGAGATTTGGCAAAAAAGAGAATGAAAGAAACAATAGGGGAAAATCCAAAGTCCAAAAAGAAATAAATATTATAAAAAGGGTGCAGGAATCCCAAACAAACGAAAGCTACATTGGAAATAACCAGTGTAGCTTTTATTTGCTACTAAAAAGAATAATTAATGTTTATTATCTATATTAAGAGGGCTCTTTTGTTGACTTTAATATGATTGTTTTATATAGTTATGCTGAATTGCAAAAAGATTGAAAAAATATGGGAGGCAGAAATGGGAAAAAAGATTATTGAACTAAAAAATTTATCGAAAAACTTTGATGACAATCAGGTGTTAAAGGGTATTGATTTAAATATATATGAAAATGAATTTTTAACATTGCTTGGTCCAAGCGGATGCGGTAAAACTACTATTTTACGCATAATTGCCGGCTTTGAAGAACCAAGTCACGGACAGATTCTGTTTAACGGAAAAGATATAGGAAAGGTTCCAGCATATAAAAGAGAAGTTAATACAGTATTTCAAAAGTATGCTTTATTCCCGTTTCTGAATGTGTTTGATAATGTGGCGTTTGGACTTAATCTGAAAAAAGAAGACAAGGAAATAATAAAAGAAAAAGTTACCAGAATGTTAAAACTGGTAGGACTGGAAGGCTTTGACAAAAGAGATGTAACAAGCCTGTCAGGGGGACAGCAACAGCGAGTGGCTATTGCAAGAGCATTGGTAAATGAGCCAAAGGTGTTGTTGCTTGATGAGCCGTTGGCGGCCCTTGATGCAAAATTAAGAAAAGGTATGCAGGCAGAACTTAAAAAGATCCAAAAAGAAGTAGGAATTACATTTATATTTGTAACACATGATCAGGAAGAGGCATTGTCTATGTCTGACACTATTGTAGTTATGAATGACGGTGTGATTCAGCAGATAGGAACACCTATGGATATTTACAATGAACCACAAAACAGATTTGTGGCTAATTTTATTGGCGAGTCAAACATAATAGAGGGAGTTATGCCAAAGGACTGTCTTGTTGTGTTTGATGGAAAACAGTGGGAATGTGTAGATAAAGGATTTAAGGAAAATGAAGAAATAGAAGTGGTGTTAAGACCTGAAGACATGCAGGTGGTATCACCTGAAATTGGAAAAGTCACAGGAATCATTGTGTCAAAAATATTTATGGGAGTACACTACGAATATCTGGTGGAAACAGATATTAGAAAATATAAAGTTCATACTACAAAAGATTTGAACATGAATAGCACAGTGGGACTTACAATAGATCCATATGACATTCAGGTAATGCATAAAATGGAAAATTAGGAGGAGATTATGAGTCATTATAAAGGAATGGTTAAACCATATATAATCTGGTCATTTTTGTTAATAGCTTTACCACTTTTGTTAATAGTTTTATACTCAATTACCTCCGGTGATAATTCGTTGTTAACAATTCATCTTACATTGGATAACTTTAGGAAAATACTGGATCCGGTTTACATAAATGTGTTTGCAAAATCACTTGAAATCGGTTTGATAACAACACTAATTTGCTTTATTTTGGCATATCCAATGGCATATTTTATTTCAAAATTTAATGAAGAAACACAGAGTATATTGATTCTTTTGGTTACAATACCTATGTGGATTAATACGCTGTTAAGAACATATGCATGGATTAGTCTGTTGTCAGACAATGGCATTATCAATTCATTAATAAAAGCCATAGGACTTAATCCGGTAAATATGATGTACACCAATTTTTCCGTGATTATGGGCTTGGTATGTGATCTGGTACCTTTTATGGTTATACCAATCCACACGTCTTTAGCAAAAATGGATTATTCTTTAATTGAGGCAGCAAGCGATTTAGGCGCCGGCAGATTCAAAGTATTTACAAAAGTTATTTTAAAACTGTCTCTTCCGGGAGTTATTAGTGGAGTGACAATGGTATTTTTACTTTCAATATCAGCTTTCGTCATTCCGGTTTTACTTGGTGGACATCAGTTTGTGCTTATTGGAAACTTAATAGAAAATCAGTTTATATCAGTGGGAGACTGGAACTTCGGCAGTGCCATATCAGTTATTCTTGCTGTAATCATATTGGCTATGATGAGACTTATGAACAAAATTGATCCTGATAACAAAGGAGGTATGTAATGGGAAAAAAACTATCTCTTGGACCTAAAATGTATGTTGCCATAATGTTTATATTTTTCTATCTGCCAATTTTGGTGACAATGTTTTTCTCCTTTAATGCATCAAAATCCCTGACAAAATTTACAGGATTTTCATTTAAATGGTATGAAAAACTTGTAACAGACAATAACATTATATCAGCAGTATATGTTTCTATAAGCATTGCCATTATAGCAACAGCAGTATCAACATTTCTTGGAACCATTACAGCAATTGGACTTTCAAGAAGTAGAAAAGTTGTAAGGGAATGGCTTTTAAATGTAAACAATATGCCGATTATGAATCCTGATATTGTTACGGCAATTGGACTTATGATTTTATTTACATCTGCAAGAATGGAAAGAGGCTATATAACAATGCTTCTGGCCCATATTGCCTTTTGCACACCATATGTGATTATCAGCGTGTATCCAAAAGTAAAAAGTATGGATCACAATCTGGCAAATGCAGCAATGGACTTGGGAGCAACTCCTTTTCAGGCGTTGACAAAAGTTATTATACCGATGATAAAACCGGGAATTTTTGCAGGAATGTTATTAGCATTTACAATGTCTATTGACGATTTTGTTGTATCATATTTTATTACCGGAAACGGCGTGGCAAATATTTCAATTGTTGTATACAATATGACAAAACGTACAAATCCTACAATTAATGCATTGTCAACCATTTTGATTTTGGTGGTTGTAATCATACTTGTATCAGTGGAAGTAATACCAAAAATCATAAAAAAACGAAGAGAAAAAACAATTACCATGGAAAATGCAAAGTCTGGTATTTGGAAAAAGGTAGCACTTGGTGTGGGAGTATTGGCAGCTGTAGCTATAGCCGTTTTTTCAATTTCAAGATTTGCATCAATTAACAGTAAGCCGGTGCTTAGAGTTTTTAACAGCGGTGAATATGTAGATACACAGCTTATAGACCGTTTTGAAAAAGAGAATAATTGTAAAGTAGTATATGAAACATATGATTCTAATGAGTCACTATACACAAAACTTCAAAGTGGGTCAGAGTACGATATTGTGGTGCCTTCAGATTATATGATTGAAAGACTGATAAAGGAAGGGTATCTACAAAAAATTGACTGGAGCAAAATAAAAAATAAGGACAAAATTGTTTCTAAAATTTTAAATATGAACTATGACAAAAAGCAGGAATATTCTGTTCCATATTATTGGGGAAGCGTTGGAATAGTTTATGACAAAACAAAGGTAAATAAGAAAGATTTAAAACAAGGCTGGGACATACTAAAAAATAAAAAATACAGTGGCGATATATATATGTATGATTCTGAAAGAGATTCATTTATGGTTGCATTGAAAAGTCTTGGATATTCGATGAATACAAAGGACAAAAAACAGTTGAAACAGGCATACAACTGGCTTATGGAACAGAATAAAACAATGAAACCAGTATATGTTGGAGACGATGTTATTGACAATATGATTTCAGGAAATAAAGCTATGGCTGTAGTATATTCAGGGGATGGCGCATATATTATTTCGGAAAATGAAAACATGGACTTTTTTATACCTGACCAGGGAAGTAACGTATGGGTGGATTCCATGGTTGTTACAAAATACTGTACCAATACAGATTTGGCATATAAGTTTATGGACTTTTTCCTGCAAAAGGATGTTGCAATACAAAATACCGAATATATAGGGTATGACAGTGCAGTGCTGTCAGCCTATGAGTATTTTAGAGATGTGGAATATAAAGGAAATCCGGGATGTGCACCTGATACATCAAATCCGAAAAATGAAGAATTTGGTTACCAGGAAAAGGAAATTAAATCATATTGTGCCGGTCTTTGGACAAAAGTAAAATCAGACTGATTTTGATGATATTTTGATGGAACTATAAGATATTATAAAAATATACACTTGTAATTAACTGTATAAAGTTGTATATTTTGTACTAGTCAATGTATTACAATGCAATGAAAAAACAATATACAAAGGAATATATTATGAAGATTTTAGAAGAAATTAAGAATTATGCCACAACATGTGGCGACAAAACAGCCATTCACAGTGGGGGAGAGTACATGTCATACAAGCAGCTTGATATGT
Source organism: uncultured Eubacterium sp. (assembly GCA_900550135.1). Classification (GTDB taxonomy): domain Bacteria; phylum Bacillota; class Clostridia; order Lachnospirales; family Lachnospiraceae; genus Eubacterium_G. Next base: position 5,102 of record URQO01000027.1, on the reverse strand, counting down.
ATTCAGACAGACTGGCAATGTGGCTGGACAGGGAGTTTAAAGGAAGCAAAGTACCGGTAGTCGTATACGGACACAAGAATCTATACATGATAGTTTGTTTCTTGGCATGTGTAAAGTCGGGAAGGGCATATTGCCCACAGGACATTTCCATTCCTGATACACGTGTTATGGATACAGTTGAATGTGTAAATCCTGATGTGATTTTTCAGGTTGAGGGAGATATTAGTTTTGAAGGAGAAAATGTAAAAAATCTTCAAAATATAAAAGATATTATTGAAAATGAACCTGACTGTATATCTAAGGAGTCGTGGGTTAAGCCTTATGATACATACTACATTATTTTTACATCAGGCAGTACCGGAAAGCCAAAGGGCGTACAGATTACATATGATTGCCTAAATAACTATTTGGACTGGTCTGTAGACCTTGGAACATCAAAAGAAGAAAAAACAGGACAGAATTTTGCAAATCAGGCACCATTTTCATTTGATTTGTCAGTTATGGACTTGTACACATGTCTGGCATGCGGTGGAACACTACATACCCTGACAAAAAAAGATCAGGAAGACTATGGTAAGATGTTTGACTATTTTAAAGAGTCAGACATAAATGTTTGGGTGTCTACTCCGTCTTTTGCAGATGTGTGTCTGGTTGATAGAAAGTTTTGCAGTGAATTGCTTCCACACCTGCAGGTATTCTTGTTTTGTGGCGAGGTTCTTACAATATCAACTGCAAAGAAATTACACGAAAGATTTGAGCAGGCATTGGTAGTAAATACATATGGACCTACAGAGTCAACGGTGGCTGTATCAGATGTACTAATCACTCCACAGTTGGCGCAGCAGATGAGCGATCTTAACAAGTCGCTGCCTGTAGGACACGAAAAGAAAGGTACATGGTTGGAAATTCACGACCAGCAGGGAAATATCCTTGCAGATGGAGAGCAGGGAGAAATCATTATAATAGGTGACACTGTAAGTACCGGCTACTATAAAAGAGATGATTTAACAAAAAAAGCATTTTTTACATGCCAAAGAGAGGGCAAGGAATATAGAGCATATCATACAGGTGATGCCGGCTATAAGATGGATGGTCAGTTGTTTTATAACGGACGTATTGATTTACAGGTAAAACTAAACGGATATAGAATCGAAATCGAAGATATAGAAAACAACATGCTTAGACTTTCACAGATTAGTCATGCAGTTGTTGTCCCAAATATGAAAGAGGGTAAGGTAAAAAGTCTTACAGCTTTTGTTACAGGAGAGCTAAATGGCAAAACTCCTCAGGAGTTTGGAAGAGAAGTTAAAAAAAATTTAAAGGAAATTTTGCCGGTGTATATGATTCCTAAAAAGGTCAAATACATAGAAGAAATACCAATGAATAATAACGGCAAGGCTGACCGTAAGTATTTAGGAGGATTGTTGTAATGAGCTTTTTCTCAGGAGAACCCTTTTTTCTATTGTTTACGGTGGTAATGATAGGCGCTTTAATCATAGGATTATTAGAAAAAAATCTTAAATGGTACAATATATTTGTTTCGGCAATGTTTATTGTATTTGTACTTGGAGGAACCATTTCAGCACTTGCATATTTCATTGCATTTCTTGCAGTTGAACTACTACTGGTCAAGGTATATGAAAAAATAAGAAAAAAAGGAAGAGTGCTGTGGATATACAGGATATTTGTATTTCTTTCAATATTACCTCTGATATTATGTAAACTAAGAGAAATCGAAGAATTTAGCAAATTAGGGATTTTTCAGTTTATCGGAATATCCTATCTTACATTCAGAGTAGTTCAGATTATTATTGAAATGTATGACGGAGTCATAGAAAGTATCTCCATTAGTAATTTTGTGGCATTTTTGATTTTCTTCCCAACATTTAGCTGTGGACCAATTGACAGAAGCAGAAGGTTTGAAGAAGATTTAGAAAAAAAATACAAAAGAAGTGAATATCTTGAATGTTTTGGCACAGGTCTTCAAAAGTTTATAGTAGGACTGCTTTACAAATTTGTATTGGCAGATTTGGCATACCGGGTAATGAGTTTGGTATGGGAGCCGGTGCTGTGGCAGGAGATTGCTTATGCCTACACATATGGAATATATATGTTCTTTGACTTCGCAGGATACAGTCTTATGGCAGTTGGTACAGGATATATGCTTGGCATAAAAGTTCCTGACAATTTCAACAAGCCATTTATCAGCAAAGACATGAAAGATTTCTGGGCAAGATGGCACATTTCACTGTCTGAGTGGTTCAGGGATTTTATTTTTACACGATTTATCATAGCATCAAGAAAAAAGAAGAGATTTAAAACAAGGTTACAGACAGCCTCAGTTGGATTTATTATCAACATGACCATTATGGGTATCTGGCATGGCCTTGGGTGGTGCTACATAGTGTACGGTATATACCATGGTATTTTATTAGCACTTACAGAGATATATCAGAAAAAATCAAAGTTTTACAAAAAGAACAAAAAGAAAAAATGGTACTGCGTTTTATCGTGGGCAGTTACCATCAATCTTGTAATGTTTGGATTCCTGATTTTTTCAGGACACTTATTTTAAACATCATTTTTGTGTTAAAACATACAAAGTTATTTCGCCGGCTATGTAAGAACAGGTGGATAAGAACTTTTAACACTGTAATAAAAATTAAGAAAGGAAAAGTATACTCAGGTTTATAGAAAACCGGGAGTAGTACAGAAAGAAAAATGGAAGAGAAAGTATTAGATTTATTAGAAGAAATTTGCGAGGATGATATTGTCAGAGAAGAAAAAGATTTGGATTTGTTTGAAGAGGACATTTTGGATTCATTGGGATTTGCAGAGCTTCTGGCAATGATAGAAGAGGAGCTTGGTGTAGTTATAGCACCTTCAGAGGTAGTAAGAGACCATGTAAATACAGCCAATAAAATTATAGCTTTAGTAAAAGCAAAAAAGGAACAGTAGAAAGTTTATAGAGGTATAATCTAATGAAAAACATCAAAGCGATAGGTGTAGCATTTGTACTGTTTCTGGTAACGGTTGCAGGACTTAAGATTGTTGCAAGAAATACAATGCCTGAAAACAGTGTGGATTATGGAACTTGGGACAGCTCATCAAAATATGCAAGCACAAGAGGCATAGACAGTATGTTAAATGATTCCCAGTCCATGCTTGTGTTAGGTTCTTCAGAGCTTACTCATTGCCACGGTTCAGGGTTTCAGGGAGACAGTATTTATCAAAATACTGATATGAAACCTATATTTATAGGAGCAGGTGGATATCAGAGCCTGTATCATACTATTCTTATGGGAGCAGTAGGCAACAATATCAAAAACAAAAAGGTGGTTATTAGTGTTTCACCACAGTGGTTTAAACCTACGGGAGTGAGAAAGGATGCTTTTGGCAACTCATACTCAGAATCTCATCTTATTGCCTTTTTAAAAAATAAAAATGTAAGTAAAGAAACAAAGGAATATGTAATTTCAAGAATTGAAACTTTAACAGCTGACAATCCGGTGATGTGGGACAGAGTACAAAATGATGTAAAATGGTACATGGATGGTGATAGTAACGGTATTGATCAGATACGTAAAGGAATCCACAGTTATCTTGTAAATGATAAAAGTGAGATGAAGTTATTTCTTACATCTTTTGTTAAGGGAAAATTGAGAGACGACAGTCATGGCAAAAAGAAAAAAGACATTGACTGGAATGGGTTGTATAAAGAAGCCGAAAAGCAGGGAAAGCATCTTGTAGGAAATAACAAGTACGGCATGTACAAACGCATATACAAAAGAAGACTTAAGAGTAAGGTTGAAGGTCATAGAATTAAGAATCTTGATTATAGATTAGACTCTATCGAATTTAAGGATTTGCAGTGTTTCCTTGATGTATGTAAACAGGAAGGCATTGAAGTGATGATGGTAATGCAGCCTTTAAACGGACGATGGAGCGATTTTGCCGGATATCCAAAGGAGAAAAGGGAGAAACTTTACGAAAAGGTTAGAAAGCTGGCACAAAAAAATAATGTTCAACTTACAGATTTGTCAGGTATTGAATATGGCAAGTATATGTTTGAGGATGACAGTCATTTGGGACTGAAAGGATTGGTAAACTTTAATGAGCAAATTTACAAGTTTTATAAACAAAATTAAATATAGCCCCAAAGCCAGATTCTGGGGAAAAATACTTATGTTTTATATAATTATGATGTTGATATGGGGATATTATATATGCTCAAGGGACTCAGCAGCACCAGTTTTTATATACGAAGAATTTTAAAATAATACATCGGACATGTTTTAAAATAATTATCTTTGGAGTATACTAGTTTCCATAGGAGAGCATTATGGATAAGAAATTTTGGCGAGAATATTTTTCAATTCCCAATATTATGGGATATTTTAGAATTGTTTTAGTATTTGTATATATGTACCTGTTTTATCAGTCACTGCAGGGAGCACCATATTGGCCGGTGATTGCTACGATAGTTGTGTCAGGTCTTACAGATTTCTTTGACGGCAAGGTGGCAAGACGGTTTAACATGGTTACTGACTGGGGCAAGATGCTTGACCCCATAGCAGACAAGATTACAATAGGTGCTATTATATTAAGTCTGGCAATGAAGTACAATATCATCATTTACATGGTGGCACTTTATGTTGTAAAAGAGGGCTACATGGCTATTATGGGTACAGTTCTTATCAAAAAAGGACACAAAATCCACGGAGCAAAATGGTACGGAAAGGTATGTACGTTTACCACTTATGTGATTCTTATTTTCATATTGCTGTTTACAAAGATACGAAATATTTGGGTTGACAGTCTTGTAATATTGGAAATGGCTATTATGATATTTACCTGGATTAAGTACATTTTTTATCACAGAGAGTTATTAAAAGAAAATTTATAATCTTAAACAAGTCGGTTAGATTTATGGTAAACGTTATAGTAAATAAAATTTTTATGACTAATGAAAACAATTTTTTCTTGACAAAAACAATGTATTAGTATAAAATCGTCAATGCAAATGATACGAGGTATCGTAAGCCTGGTTAGCTCAGTTGGTAGAGCAGAGGACTGAAAATCCTCGTGTCTCTGGTTCGATT